>JBBKVK010000270.1:0-22982 GCA_037968395.1 Saprospiraceae bacterium
GGCTAATACAACAAATAATAAAATAGCAAAGTAATTCTTCATTTCAACATTATTTATAACTAACGACTAAAGTGCAGAATTGTGGGTATATGAAAGCATATTTTTATAAAATTAGTTGCTTTCTTATGATTAATAAATAAAAACACCCTATCCAAAATAAATTGGATAGGGTGGTATAATATAAATATTTACTTACTAAGGGAATACACCAAGAGTTAAGTAATCATTTGCTACTTTATCTAAAGCACAAGAAAACGCTGCAGTTCTTAAGTCCCCAACTTTTGGTTTCTTATAGTATTCCATAATTTGTTGGAATGAGTTAACCATTGTTTCTTCTAAACCAGACCTAACTAAATCTATTTCATCCGCCCCTCTAGTCAGAACTTCTTTTTCTCTAGCTCCAATTGTTTTACCTGTTAGCTCTTCAACTGTGCTTACTATATTTCCATAAGTATTTTGATTAAACCTCTTATCCATTCTGCCAAATCTCATATGAGAAAGATTTTTTAACCATTCAAAATAAGATACAGTTACACCGCCAGCATTTAAGTACATGTCAGGTACAATTACTACACCTTTCTTAAGTAAGATAGTCTCAGCATCAGCTGTTACTGGCCCATTTGCTGCTTCACCAATAACTTTAGCTTTCACATACTTTGCATTATCAGCATGTATTTGGGATTCTAAAGCTGAAGGCAATAATATATCACATTCTATTTTCACCCAGTCTTCTCTTATTGCTAAAGTAGTTGCTCCTGGATAGCCGAGGATAGTTTTGTTCTTTTTTCTGTAAGCTAGTAACTTTTCAACGTTGATACCATTGTTGTCAACGATTGTACCTTCCACTTCAGAAACGCCTATAACTTTCACATCACCCTCTGCTTGAGATATCATTCCAGCGTAAGATCCAACATTACCAAGACCTTGGATTACCATTGTCTTGCCTCCTAAACCTGGAGACATGTTAATTGATTGCATGAATTTTTCGTCAGCAAAGAGTTCTCTTAATCCATAAAAAACACCTCTACCTGTAGCCTCAGTTCTACCATTAATTCCATTTTGATTGACTGGCTTACCGGTAACACAACCAGCTGAATCTATTTCACTACCTGACTTAAAAGTATTGTATGTATCAAGTATCCAAGCCATTTCTCTTTCACCAGTTCCGTAATCAGGAGCAGGAACATCAACACTTGGTCCGATGAAATTCTTACGTATTAATTCTACTGTATATCTTCTAGTAATTCTTTCTAATTGCTCATCAGTATAGTCTCTTGGACTGATTTTTACACCTCCTTTTGCACCACCAAACGGTACATCTACAATAGCACATTTGTAAGTCATCAGTGCTGCTAATGCCATTACCTCATCCTGATCAACTAAGTGTGAAAAACGAATTCCTCCTTTAGTTGGCATTCTGTGATGACTGTGTTGTACTCTATATGCTTCAATTACCTGATACCCATTCCCTATTCTTACAGGGAAATTCATTTGGTATATAGCATTGCATGCTTTTATTTGATCCAAAAGCCCTTTTGGGTGTTTTGACAATGCTGCCGCTTTATCAAAATTTCTGGATACACTTTCAAAAAATCTAGCTTGTTTGCTACTCATCTTTTATATGATTTTCTAATTTAGTAAGTTTACGATCGATGCGCCATAGATATATGGCAAGACCAATGAATATTACAGCTATTACTGCTACTACCGAGTATATTTTACCAGTACTCCTAAGGAAATCTGGTCCAGATCCTTGAGCTAAGCTTGTTGAAATACTCAACACCATCAAACTGAATGTTAAAAATATTTTAGACACCATGTTTTAGTTTTTTGGTTGTAAATTCAAGACAAAAGTGGTGTTTTTTTTTATTTCTAAAAAGTATTATGAATTAAATATTTAAACTAATTTACTATCTTGTAAAATATACTTTTACCAAAATGACTTTATTAAGAATAAAATACAGTCAGACCTAATTGTTAAAATACAAAATATAAAATAGTAGGGAGGTGAATAGCGTTTTTTCCAAATATTTGAGAGGTGATATTTTTTATTGACTCTAGGCAAAGCATGTCCTAAAATTATTCTTTCATCTCTTTTTCTTTATATTTTGATAAGTAAAATATTTAAAATATCGATAGTTCAGATAATGTTGTAAACTCTTCTAAGAATCTCATGCCTTTATATGAATTCCCTTTTTTGTTAAGTTTTGGACTCCAAACTGCTATAGCATATTGATTAGGATGTATGGCAATTATCCCTCCTCCAACGCCACTTTTTCCTGGTAGACCAACTTTGAACGCAAATTCTCCAGATTCGTCATAAAATCCACAAGTTTGCATGAGAGCATTTATCCTTTTAGATTGGCTTTTAGTCAAAATTTGAGTATTGTCATTCAATGTTTTGCCATTATTTGCTAGAAATAGAAATAATTCTGATAATTGTTTACAGCTTAACTCAAGTGAACATAAGTCAAAATAGAGATCAAGAACCTCACTTGGTTCATTTTCAATATTGCCAAAAGATTTAATAAAGTTACATAAGGCTACATTGCGATATCCAATTGATTTTTCAGAGGCAGATATCTTATATGAATAATTAATGTCTTTATCCTCAGAGAGGCTTCTTATAAATGCTAATAAGTCATCTTTTGGATTTTCTAGATTACTAATTAGTATATCCGAAATTACAATTGCACCAGAATTGATAAATGGATTTCTTGGGATGCCATTATCGCTTTCTAGCTGAATAAGTGAATTAAACCCTGTGCCTGACGGTTCTACGCCAAGCCTATTCCATATACTTTCACCTAGTATTTTGTAGGCTAAACAGAGCGAAAGCACCTTTGCGATACTTTGAATAGAAAACTTTTGATCGAAATTGCCAACACCAAAGTTTAGATCAGAAATAGTTGAAAGGTGGATTCCAAAACTACTGTGGTCAACATTAGCTAACTCAGGTATATAAGATGCTAATTCTCCCTTATCTTCAATGTCTTTTATCTTTAGATAAACTTCTGTTATGACTTGTTTATGGATCATCCTTATGGTTTCTGTTTAAATAACACTAATAAAACCAGTCTATTTATACGTAATTGAGTTCAAGTTGTCAAATGAATTTAATATTAATAATTAGAGTTCAAGAATTAAGCCAATTAAGAAGAAAACCTTGTTTTGATTTTTAAATTTTGATTTTATTATTAGAATTAATTAGGTTGTTTGGTTGAGTGATTTTAGTTTTGACATGAAATTTAAAAAATAAATTTTCATCAATTATCGTGTTTAGAAGTCAATGATAATAAAATATCGAAGAGTCACAACGCACCATGTTAGAACAAATCAAAAAGAAACTATGCGAATGTCGGGTATTAATAAAAAGCAAGAGCCGACACACCATATGTCGACTCTCTACCACCGGTGAAGTGGTAAGACAAAGGTAAGTAATAAGTTTGGAATGTGTGTTTTAATTTTGATTAGATAATTATATATTCATCTTTGACTTAAAAGGAGATCATTAAAACCTTAATTCAAAGTATTGTTTTTTATCGAATCAAATGATATGATAGCAGCATATTGTAATATATATTATCTAGAGATTAGATATATTTGTTAGAACATGATTTTAAAAAAAGTTAAATCACTATTTTTATAGAGATGTTAGTGACTAACATTAACTATTTGAAAGTCAATTATAAAAAGTAAAAATTAGTATGAGTAAATTACGAATAGTGATTGCGATAGCTATAATGGTTCCATTGCTTTTAAGGTCTCAAATTAATAGGCCCGTAGGAATTAATCTTTCCAGTGTTAATGACTATTCAACTGAGTTTGTTTTCGTCGATGCTTTTAAACAATCAAGAAATTGGATTTCATTTAATGCTGACAATTCAGGATCTTGGTCTACAGGGATTTTTGTGCCATTAAATGAAAATGGTTATCCAGTTTCCATTCCTTATATTGATGGTATCAACCCTCCACAAGCAATTAGGGCTTTAATGCTTTGGGACCTTGACAGCGCTATGCCTATGGGAAAGTATCGATTAATTAGCAAAGGAAAAGGCCAGATTAGATTGAGATTTGGTGCAGCAGGTATTTTCAATTCTCCTGTAGATACATTAGTGAATGTTACTGGTCAGGTATCGCTTGAACTCTTGAGTTCAGATGTTATTGACCCTATTTCAGATATAAAATTTATATATCCACAATACAAAGACACATATGCGAATAAACTATTTACAGATGAATTTATAACCTTTATTTCAGGTTTTCAAGTCATAAGATTTATGGATTTTACTCGAACAAATAACTCTAATGTTGAGAAATGGGGGGATCGAACCTTAAAGACTAATTTTACACAAGCAGCATCTAATGGAGTGGCTTGGGAACATGTAATTGACCTGTGTAATTTAACACATAAAAACGCTTGGATTAATATACCACATAAGGCAGATGATAATTACATCTTAGAGTTGGCTACTATGCTTAAATCTAAGATAGATCCAGAGCTTAAGATCTATATTGAATATAGTAATGAGGTTTGGAATTCTATTTTTGATCAAAATAATTATGCTGCAAATGAGGCTGAGAAACTCGGATATTCTGGTCAACCATGGGAAAGGACTTGGAAATATACAGCCAAAAGGTCAGCGGATGTATTTCATATATTTGATGGCATATTTAATGACGATAATAGATTGATCAAAGTTATTCCTTCTCAAGCGGCCAATAGTTGGCTGTCAAATCAAATCATCACTTTTTTTGAAGATCCGTTTTATAACCTCAATGGCGTTAAAGCAGATGCTCTTGGTATTGCCCCTTATTTTGGTGGGAATGTGGCGAATGGAATTGTTGCAAATGGATTAGTAAGTACAATTTCTGTTGCTGAAATTGTAGAATTAATGAGACAGTCTATCCCAACAAGTAGTGCTTGGATAAAAGACTCAAAAATTGTAGCAAATAATCATGGACTTGACTTGATTTGTTATGAAGGAGGGCAACATTTAGTAGGAAATGGGGGGAATGAAAACAACACGGAATTGACAGCAAAGCTTAACGCAGCAAACCACCACCCTGATTTAGAAGAGGCATATTGTGAATATATGGATAATTGGTATGCAGAATCCGAAGATTTGATGTGTCACTTCTCATCCCATTCTAAATATACTAAATGGGGCAGTTGGGGAGTAAAAGAAACAATGCTAGACACACTAAATCCCAAATACCTTGCTCTGCAAAACTGTGTCTTTAGTTGGAACAGTATAACTAATACCAGTGCTCCTGAAACAATTGAAACCAATATTTCTGTGTATCCTAATCCATCAAATAACAACCAATTTAACCTTATAAGCGAAAGAAAATTTGAAAGTATGCAGTTATTTAATATACTTGGTCAGCAAGTAGACTTTGAGGTTATCCATCAAGAGGATGGGTTTAACACTATAGAAATAACTCAAAAAGGACATTTTTTTCTGAGGACAAATGTCGGAACTGTGAAGTTGATAAGCAATTAGTATTTTAAATAATTTGTAGATTGAGCCATTGCCACCATTATTGCTGTAAGTAGTTAGCTAGCCAAACTATGTATGATACAGATCATCGGAAACGGTTTGTTTTGGTACTATTTTAAAAGATAAACAATAAAACAAAGTCTATAAATTTGCAACTTTAACTAATAGTCATTAGTTTTGTATTTATGATAATATGTATATGCAGCCAATAAAAATATCGCAAATAGAAAAGACTACTAAAGATTGTAGTATTATCACTTTGGAGGTCCCAATTTTATTAAAAGAACAATACCGATTTATCCAAGGGCAATACCTTACCTTAGAAGCTAATATCGATGGGGAGAAGGTGAGGAGATCTTATTCTATATGTTCGAGTCCATTAGATGGAGAGTGGAAGATTGGTGTAAAGAAAATACCAGAAGGCAAATTTTCCACCTTTGCCAATGATGTATTAAAAGTAGGACACGAACTATTAGTAGGCCCACCTCAGGGCAAGTTTTACATACCTTCTGATGCTCAAGCTGATCGCAGTTTTGCGTTTTTTGCAGCAGGTAGTGGGATTACACCGATCTTGTCATTGATTAAGACATTTCTGCATGAAGAACCTAAATCAAGTGTCAAATTATTCTATGCTAATAGGACTGTGAGTTCAATAATCCTAAAAGAAGAACTGGAAGCCCTTAAAAATCAATTCATGGGGCGATTTGAGATATTCTATTTTCTAACCAGACAAAGCAGAAGTTTACCGCTTTTTGACGGTAGAATCGATGGTGACAAATTAGAGTCCTTGGTAAATACAAAATTGCTATCCATAAATGAGGAATGCCATTATTTCTCTTGTGGACCTGAGGAGATGGTATTTGCTGTCAATGATTTTTTGAAGTCAAAAGGCATTGACGGGTCTAAGGTGCATTTCGAGCTTTTTAATACTACAGGGCCTGATGCTAGCGTTTTACAAAAGATGAAGGCAGAGCAGTCAGGTAAGCATTGCGAAATAACAATTATTGAAGGAGGTAAGACACTACGATTTGATTTAGAGCGGGGGTCGGATAATATTTTAGATGCTGCATTGGCTAACAATGCAGATTTGCCGTATGCTTGTAAGGGAGGTGTTTGTAGCACTTGTCGAGCAAAATTAAAAGTAGGTGAAGTAGAAATGTTATTATGTTACGGATTGGAACAGGATGAAATTGACGACGGTTATATATTGACCTGTCAGTCATTTCCAATGAGTAATAAGGTGACTGTAGATTTTGATTCATAAGCCAATAAATTGAAGTAACTTAGCTTAATAAAAGTAAGCTGAAATAGATAAAACTAATTACGATGGATAATATAAAGCAATTAGAACAAGAGTTTCAAGATCGAATCGATCGAGGAGAAGTGATAGAAGCTAAGTCTTGGATGCCCGAGAAATATCGAAAAACACATATAAGGCAGATTTCACAACATGCCCATTCAGAAATTGTCGGTATGCTACCAGAGGGCAATTGGATTGCTCGTACTCCCACCTTAAGGCGTAAGGTTGGCTTATTGGCAAAGGTGCAAGATGAGGCAGGTCATGGTTTGTATCTTTATAGTGCAGCAGAGAGTTTAGGCATTTCTAGAGATGAAATGACCCAACAATTGTTGTTGGGCAAGGCTAAATATTCAAGTATATTCAATTATCCTACGATGTCATGGGCAGATATCGGAGCGATTGGCTGGTTAGTGGATGGTGCAGCGATCATTAATCAAGTGATGCTGACCCGAACATCTTATGGCCCCTATGCTAGAGCAATGGTTAGAATCTGTAAAGAAGAAAGTTTTCACCAGAGACAAGGTTATGAGATCATGTTGACACTGTGCCAAGGTACGGCAGAGCAAAAAGCTATGGCTCAAGATGCTTTAAATAGATTTTGGTGGCCTTCCTTGATGATGTTTGGTCCAAGGGATGAAGATTCGCCTAATACAGAGCAATCTGTTAAATGGAAAATCAAACGAAAAACCAATGACGAACTAAGACAGCAATTTATCGATATCACGGTACCACAAGCTGATTATTTAGGAATAACAATGCCAGATCCAGACCTAAAATGGAATGAAGAAAGAGGACATTATGACTTTGGAGATATAGATTGGGATGAGTTTTGGGATGTTGTAAAAGGTAACGGACCATGTAATAAAGAGCGTATCCAATCTCGACAATCTGCTTGGGACAATGGTACTTGGGTACGAGATGCAGCAATGGCTCATGCCGAGAAGAAAAGAACTAGGCAGGAAGTTAGTAAAGCAGGATAATTTTTAGTTAATTGTTAAGCAGTCAAAAGTTAATTTGTAGGAATTGACTAGTATTTAGTAAATTGTTTGAAGAGTGGAAAGTTTTGCAAAACTACAGTTGCTTTTGACCCCATTTAGGGTTGGGGCAATCAAAAGGACTAATCTTTCCTATTAATAATCTTTAATATTTTAATCTTTAAAAGATGAAAAACGAGTGGCCCATCTGGGAAGTGTTTATAAGAAGTAAAAATGGATTGGAACATCGCCATGTCGGCAGTCTTCATGCTGCAGATGAACAAATGGCAATGGAAAATGCAAGAGATGTTTATACTAGAAGACAAGAAGGTGTGAGTATTTGGATTGTAAAATCTAAACACATTACTGCTTCTAATCCAGAACAAAACGGCGAGATGTTTGAGCCTGCAATCGATAAAGTGTATCGACACCCTACTTTTTATGAATTGCCATTTGAATTGAAACACATATGACAGAGAAAGAGATCTTATACAATTACCTTTTGATATTAGGAGATAACTCGATGATTTTGGGGCATCGACTTTCTGAGCTTTGTGGTCATGGACCGAGTTTAGAGACCGATATTGCTTGTACCAATATATCATTAGACTTGTTTGGTCAGGTGAGAAGCTATTTTCAATATGCAGCCAATATAATTGGTGGGGAAGCAACAGAAGATACCATTGCTTATTTTAGAAACGAAAGACAGTTTAGGAATTCAATATTAGTAGAGCAAAAGAATGAAAATTTTGGCCATGTAATCTGTAGACAGTTCTTGTTTGACGCCTATCATAAGCCACTCTTGGAGCAGTTGGTAGAAAGCAAAGATCAACAAATAGCAGCTATAGCTACAAAATCACTCAAGGAATCAAAATATCATAAAGTATTCTCATCAGAATGGATGAAAAGACTGGGCGATGGTACTGAAGAATCTCATAATATCATGCAAGAAGCATTGGACTACCTTTACCCATTTTGTCATGAATTGATCACACCAATATCTATAGAGACACAAGCTTTAGGATTTGGGATTGGAGCTAATTTAAGTACAATTAAGCTTGTTTTTGACAATCACATTGCAGATGTTTTATCTGAATCAGGTTTGAAAATAAATGACACAAAACCTAGATACGCTAGGGGTAAGGATGGTATGCATACAGAACTAATGGGCCCGATATTAGCTGAATTTCAATCTACTCAGAGGGCGTATCCAAATTTAACGTGGTAGAATCAGAATTAAATATAACGAACGATTTAGTTCGAGAAATACTTTTTTCTGTAACTGATCCAGAAATCCCAGTATTGTCTATTATGGATATGGGTGTGGTGAGAGAAGTTAAGATTGATGAGAAAGCAATTCATGTCAAGATAACGCCAACGTATTCAGGCTGTCCAGCTATGGATACGATAGCAGCAGATATCAAAATTGCACTAGACAAAGCAGGCTTTGATACAACAGTAGAATTGGTCTTATCTCCTGCATGGACTACTGATTGGATTACTCCTAAAGGTAGAAAGGATTTAGAAGAATACGGAATTGCCTCCCCATTAAATGAAGAAGGAGATAAAATGGCATTGATTGGAGGAGAAAGAATAGTGAAATGCCCAAGATGCCAATCTCAAAACACCAAAATGATCAGTCAATTTGGTTCTACGGCTTGCAAAGCTTTGTTTCAATGTGAAGATTGTCAGGAAGCCTTTGATTACTTTAAATGTTTAAAATAATACAATGTCTATTATATTCGAAAAGTCAGCAAATGGAATTGCCAAAATTACGCTTAACAGACCAGATGCATTCAATAGTGTATCAACCGAGTTAGCTTATCAGTTTATAGCTGCACTCAAAGATTGTTCAGAAGATGACCGTGTTAGAGTAGTATGTATAACTGGAGCAGGCAAAGCATTCTGTGCAGGACAAGATCTCAAAGAAGCTACGACTCCTGAGTTGATGATTGGTTTTGAACGATTATTGGTAGAACATTACACTCCAATCATTGAAGCCATAGTAAGTCTCAATAAACCAGTTGTAGCCGCAGTGAATGGGGTAGCAGCAGGAGCAGGAGCCAATATTGCTTTGGCATGTGATATCATTATAGCTCATGAAAAAGCATCTTTTATTCAGGCTTTTAGTGCTATTGGTTTAGTGCCAGATAGTGCTGGGACGTATCACTTGCCAAGACTCGTGGGTAGAGCAAAAGCGATGGCATATTGCATGTTGGGGGATAAAATAGATGCTATAGAAGCGGAAAGGGTAGGGATGATCTATAAATATTTTGCAGAAGAAGAGTATGAGGCTGCGATAGAAAAACTCCTTCAGAAAATGGCAGGAATGCCTACAAAAGCTCTGGCGATGACCAAGCAAATGATAAATTTTACTTGGGAAAACGATATTAATACCCAACTAGATTTAGAAGCAAAATGCCAAATAGCGGCAGCAAGTGCTCCAGATTATAGAGAAGGGGTAGCAGCTTTCATAGAAAAGCGGAAACCGGTGTTTAAAGGGTAAATGTATATTTTACTAATAAACATGATATGTTTATTTTTGACAGTCAACTAAATATGACTGTATTGTTTGAATGCTATTTGGGTTCAAACTCCAAGTTCTTAACAAATATAGAAAAATTACAACAATGAAATTAGGGAACTACATACAAGGGTCATGGAAAGAAGGAAATGGTGAAGGAACACCACTTTATAACGCCGTAAATGGTGACATTGTAGCCACGGTTACCACTCAAGGACTTGATTTTGGCGAGATTCTAGAATATGGCAGAAAGGTAGGAAGTAAGTCTCTTAGACAAATGACATTCTTTGAGAGAGGGATGATGTTAAAGAAGTTAGCTCTTTACTTGACTAGAAAGAAAGAACAATTTTATGAAATTAGTTATAAAACTGGAGCTACAAGAGTAGATAGTTGGATAGATATCGAAGGGGGTTTTGGTAACCTTTTTGCCAATGCATCATTAAGAAAAAACTTTCCTGATCAGAGTTATTATGTGGATGGTGATGCGATAGATTTGTCTAAAGGAGGAAGTTTTATGGCGCATCACATCATGGTGCCAAAGCGAGGTGTGGCTATTCACATCAATGCCTACAATTTTCCAGTTTGGGGAATGTTAGAAAAATGTGCTGTAAACTGGATGGCTGGAATGGCCGCAGTGGTAAAACCTGCAAGTTCTACGTCCTACTTAACCGAGACAGTTGTGAGAGAAATCATAGCCTCAGGAATCTTGCCAGAAGGATCATTACAGTTGATTTGTGGATCGGCAAGATCGATATTAGACACAACAGAAAGTCAAGATGTCGTCACATTTACAGGTTCTGCGACCACAGGCATCTTATTAAAATCAAACCCAAGAATTCTCCAAGAAGCAGTACCATTTAATATGGAAGCGGACAGTCTTAATTGTTCTGTATTAGGACTTACAGCTAAGCCAGGCACTCCAGAATTTGACCTGTTTGTCAAAGAAGTGCGTAAGGAAATGACGGTCAAATGTGGTCAGAAGTGTACAGCAATCAGAAGAATATTAGTGCCAAGAGATAGTGTTGAGGCGGTACAAATTGCACTTTCTAAAGAATTGGCCAGAGTGACTATTGGCGACCCTCAAGTGGAAGGTGTAAGGATGGGAGCCTTAGCCAGTAAAGACCAAGTTACCGAAGTAAGAGATAGAGTCAAAGAATTAGCAATAACAGCAGAGATCGTTTATGGCGCTGTTGATAAATTAGATTTAATTGGAGCAGATGCAAATAAAGGTGCTTTCATGAGCCCAATATTATTATTGGAAAAAGAGCCTTTCAAAAATCTTGGGGTGCATGAGATAGAAGCATTTGGTCCAGTGAGCACGATTATGCCATATGATACACTAGATGATGCAGTAGAACTTTCGAGATTGGGCAAAGGATCGTTGGTCTGTTCTATCGCTACGTATGACAATCAAGAAGCAAGAGATTTTACAGTAGAAGCAGCAAGCCATCATGGTAGAATTTTGATATTTAATAGAGAAAATGCTAAGGAGAGCACAGGTCATGGTTCGCCACTTCCTACTTTAGTACACGGTGGTCCAGGCAGGGCAGGTGGTGGTGAAGAGATGGGAGGAATGCGAGGTATAAAACATTACATGCAGCGATGTGCTGTACAAGGTACTCCAACTGTAATTTCAGCAGTTACAGGTATTTATCAACAAGGAGCAGAGGTGATAGAAACTCCTCAACACCCTTTTAGATATCACTTTGAAGACATCAAATCAGGAATGTCGATTTTAACCCACAAAAGGACAATTACCGACTCCGATATTCAGAATTTTGCCAATCTTTCTTGGGATGTATTCTATGCCCATACGGATGTTACATCATTGGATGGTTCAATCTTTGAAAAAAGAGCAGCTCATGGTTATTTTATTCTAGCAGCGGCTGCAGGATTGTTTGTAAGTCCAGCAAAAGGACCTGTTGGGGCAAATTACGGACTGGATGAATGCAGATTCCTACGTCCAGTGTATCATGGAGATACGATCCAGGTGAGATTGACATGTAAGGAAAAAGTAGAGCGAGACAGCAGAGGCAAAGAGCATCCATCTGGTGTTGTAAAATGGTTGGTAGAAGTGTACGACGAAGAAATGGAAAGAGTGGCAATTGCTACTATTTTAACCATTGTTCAAAAGAAAAATCCGTTTTTACAAATCAATCGAAAGTCACTAGAAAAGTATATCGATCAAATAACAGAGGACACAAAACCAAAATGGGGACTTTTAACACCACAACATTTGGTGGAGCACTTTATCTACTTCTATGATTATGCATTGGGTAGAATTGGCAATAATGAAATCATCATTCCAGAAGAAAAAATAGAAAAGTACCAAGACACGTTATGGAATTATTTTCCAATGCCTAAGTCTTACGACCATCCAACTCTTAAAAAAGGTGAAGTTGAAGACTTAAGATTTGACAATCTAGAAACGGCAAAGAAAGAACTTTTCAAAGCGTATGATGAAATTACAGCTTTCTATAAAGCAAATCCTGACGGGACTTTGGTGAATCCGATGTTTGGCAACCTCAAGCGATATGACATGTCTTTATTAGAAAATAAACACTATACGCATCATTTCGAGCAATTTGGGGTAGTTTAGGCAATTACGAATTTTTAAATTACGAATTACGAATAATCTATCCGCTATAGTTACTTAGCAAAATGTAATCCTAATTCCCAATCTTGATAAATTTTTGGACAGATTGTTCACACCTTATCCTATAGATGCCTGATGCAAGGCTTGAGGATTTATTGCCAAATGAAAGACTTGAATAAAATGTGGATTGTGCTATGAAAACTTATAAGGTTAGACAAATCAGTGATTGAATCTTTTTTTTCTGTTATTTAATTCTAAATTATAGAACAATATTCTATAAATTTGTGTTTAATGAATGTATAAATGCGAGTTATTACGCCTAAAAAATTAAAAGATTTTTCTAATGAAAATACACTGGCGAAAATACCTTTGTTGTATTGGTATGAAATTGTTAAAAAAGCAAAATGGGAATCATTAAATGACATAAGAAAGGATTTTAATTCTGTTGATTATGTTGGAAATAATCGTTACGTTTTTAATATAAAAGGCAATGATTTTAGAATAATAGTAATTATCATTTTTATTTCAAATAAGGTCTATATAAGGTCTATATAAGGTTTATAGGCAATCATAATGAATACAATAAAATCGATGCAAAATATATCTAACATGGATTCTAAAGTTTACAAACAGAAAACAAAACGGATGGAGGAATTACTCAAACTACTAACAGTTAATGGTGACCTCGATTTGAAAATGCAAAAAGAATTGGATGAAATATCGGATGAAATTGCTGATTATGAAGAGGAAAATCATCCATTTAAAGTGGATTCATTGAATGAAATGATAGAATTAAGGATGTACCAACGTAAGCTGAAACAGAAAGATGTTGCACAAATCTTAGGTACAACGCCCTCAAGAATCAGCGAAATCTTAAGTGGTAAAAGAGGCTTGACTATTGACCTTGCGAAAGGATTATATAATAAACTTAATATTGACCCAAAACTCATATTGAGTGAATAAACAAGTTTAATGGAAAATTTTACGGACGGTTTTTTAACAAGCAGTCAAAAACAATTTGAATATTATAAAATGCTGGGTGAAAAAACGTTTGATCAATTGTCAGATGAGCAACTTTTTTATCAACCAAATGAAAACAGTAATTCTATAGCTATTATTGTCAATCACATTGCAGGGAATATGCTTTCACGATGGACCGATTTTCTGACGGCAGATGGAGAGAAAGAATGGCGACATAGAGACCAAGAATTTGAGGATAGTATCCATTCAAGAACCGAAATGATGGATAAGTGGGAAGAAGGGTGGACCACACTCTTTTCGGCTTTAGACTCTGTAAATGGGCACAATTTTGACTCCATCATCTACATTAGAAACATGGGGCACAGCATCACAGAGGCTATTAATAGACAATTAGCTCATTATCCATACCACATTGGTCAAATCGTTTACTTAGGTAAGCTGCTGATGGACGAAAAATGGGCGAGTCTATCCATTCCTAAAGGAAATTCTATTGCTTACAATAAAGACAAGTTTGATGCTCCCAAAGAAAGGAAACATTTTACGGATGAGTATTTGAAGATTAGACCGTTTTAACTTAGGAATTTAATTTCTCTGATTTAATTAGAAGTCTATTTAGTTGCAAAAACTATCTTTATGCATCAAATCTAAACAAAGTATGCAAACTATCTCCTCTGTTGCAGAGCTACAATCAGAACTATTAAAAGTAAAAGGTAAAATTGGGTTTGTGCCAACAATGGGAGCTCTTCATACAGGCCACATCAGTTTGGTAAAGCAAGCTCATAAAAAATGCAATTTCGTTGTTGTTTCAGTCTTTGTCAACCCAACTCAATTTAATGATAAATCTGACTTAGATAAATACCCTCGTAAATTGGACAAAGATGCTCGTATGTTGAAAGAAGCAGGAGTTTCTTTACTCTTTGCTCCTACGAATAGTGATATCTATCCGAAAGGTTTAAAGACAGAGGTTAACATAGATTTGGGTAAATTGGACAAGGTAATGGAAGGTCAATTTAGGCCAGGACATTTTGCTGGGGTCATGCAAGTAGTCAATCGATTATTGGAGATTGTAAAGCCTGATTTTCTTTTTATGGGACAGAAAGATTTCCAACAATTTTCGATTATCGCCCATATGCTCAAGATACAAAAATCAAAAACACAGTTGGTTGTTTGTCCAATCATGAGAGAACCTCACGGTTTGGCTATGAGCTCCAGAAACGAAAGATTGAGTAAATCCACTCGAGAAAAGGCAGCATTAATCTATAAAGTGTTAAAAAGCATTAAACGACGACGAAAAACACGAACTATTAACGAATTGAAAGCGTATGCAGAATCAAAATTCGCCGCTCCTCCTTTTAAACTCGAATACATAGCGTTTGCCGATGGATATACCTTGCAACCAATCTTAAAGATTGATGAGTCGAAGTATTCTGTATGTTGTGTTGTGGTTTGGGCTGATGATGTAAGGTTAATAGACAATATCATACTAACAAAAGATTAATATCTCACTTGCCAATAAGGATTTTTTCTACCTTCTATTGTCTCAACTATATATTTACTGACTTTTTGATCGTAAGCATTTCGCTTGATCTCTTTGCCTTTCATTTTTTTAGGGATAGGTAGATCTACACTAAATTTGATATCAACTGAGATTGCCTCTATAGTAACATCGTTTTCATTTAATTCTAGAGCTAATATCATGCCCGGCAATCCACTATAGCCCTCTGGTCCACCTGACACAGAAATTTTATTGGTAAACCATGCAAATACAGGAGTGTTTTTAATAGGATCGACTGTTTCTGCTTTCATACATAAATATCCAGCTATTTCTTTAATCTCATTAAGGATCTTCCACTTGTATTTAGGAGTTTCATCTTCAATAAGAAAAGTTTTACCTAAGAATGTAACAAGGTCTTTCGTCTTTTTTTCCTCATAATCTCTTATGAGTAAATAATCATCTTCCTTCCACGAGTAACCATAATTAGCTTCTTCCTCTTTTTCAGTATAAACCGATTTATTTGGATTGAATGTTAGTTCATATTTTCGCCCATATTTTCCTTGATTTTTACCCCAAGTCAACATGTCTCTATCAATATCTTCTTGTGTCATAAATGGCAACTTGGACATAATATTGATCCAATATGTGTGTCGTTCAAAGACAATTAAGCCTGTGTTTTCTTGTGCTTTTAATTGAAGGGCAAAGGAAATTAAAATAAATAATATTATATTTTTCATTGTTATCTTCTTTTTGAATTATATTTAACGATTACCACCAGTTTTGTTCTTGTACTCCATCTTTCATTCCTCTGATATTGTAGGTGAATGATGCCATCACATACCTAGCAAGTGAATTTGTGCTTGTCTGAGAGACTCGGTTACTTCCAGCATATTGTGAAAATTGAATATTTTTATTCAAAGCATCATATATGGATAATCTTATTTCACCTCTCTTGCCTTTCAAAATTTGTTGATAAATTGATGCATTTAAAATTGGTACATCTATATTTTGTCCAAAGCGATCATTCTTATAAAACATATGATTGTATGAAGTGGAAATAAATAAGCCTTTATAAATTTTAGTATTAAACTTTACATTCATTGAGGTCTGAATGAATTTTTGATTTTGGCTGTTGGCAATATTGTACTCAGTGTTAGTGATAGATGTGTTAGCATCAATATACAGACCAATGGTAGGAGTAGGAGTGATGTCTAAACCCACACTTGGTCTATAATTTAAAGTGTTAGTTTCATTTAAAATCGTATTCACAAATGCAAAACTCTTATTGATACTAGAATTAAAATTGATGTTTGATTTGATTTTGTTTTTTATGATAGGAAAACTAAACCCTAAATAGGAGCTCAATCTTCTGCCACCATCATAGTTTATTGGTCTTGATTTTGTGATCAAATTTGCATCTACTTCTTCTTCTTGAATAACTTGATTATCGTAGAAAGTCCCCCTACCATTAAAGTAGATTCTGATGCCACTAATAGGAATAGATTTATTGATGTTAAACCTTATATTATGAGAGTTTTCAGGCAATAAATTTGGGTTTCCTTCTCTAATATTCAGCGGATTACTGTTGTCGACTATGGGTAAAAGGTCTTCTATTTTTGGCTCATCTATAGACTTGTAATATGACAATCCCAAACGACCATTTCTTCCCATACTGTAACTTATATCTGCGTAAGGCAGCCAGCCATCAAAAGGATTATCCACTTTACCGTTAAAAGGAGAATTGTTAGCCGCCGCATATTCAGCCGCAAGATTGAATCTTTGATACCCTCCTCCAACTGAAGCATTAAATCCATCATTAGAATAAGTAATTGAACTCCCAGATCTTAAAAACTCAATATTGGTTGTATAAGTACGAGTTAGTAAATCATTAATTTGTCTTGCCCCATCAATTAGATCAGTGACATTCACATCACCATTTTGCTTTTTTGTACTATAATTTGTAAATACGGACACAAACCAAGTTTTACTCAATGGTTCAGAAAACATGACATTAGCTCCAAAAGAGTTTTTGTCAGATTTACTAGCATTGTTTTGGTTGATAAGTTGCGTAGAATCAATAATGCCAGCATTATTGTAAAAAACAATTTTGGAATTTAGATTTCGGTCTTCATTTACTTGTGTATTAAGATAGGAAATGTTAGCTCCGAAAAATCTTCCTTTTTTCTTAAATGATTTACGAAGCAAAGCTGAAGTGTTGATTAAGTTTCCGCCTAGCCTGAAATCATTTTTCACATTAGACTCTGAAGTTAAATCCTCTTGGTCTTTAAGGATCTGAGTGAAGGCATCTCCACTCGTTTTTGAAATCACATTAGCAATGTCAGCAGATATGATTATGGTATGAAAGCTATCTATTTCTTGGTCAAAAGAAACCTCACCTCTGTGACCATTAAAGTTAGTGCTGTTATCAGATTGCCTATCACTGTTTGTATTAAACGTGGATAAGTAGTTAGTAGAGTTACTCAATGTCTTTGACTCTGTTCCCGATAAATTATAAAAATAGGTAGAGCCAATCTTAGTCTTTTTATGATCATAGTTGTAATTTAAGCCTATGTTTCCATTTTCTGGAAACCCGCCTTCATTACCACCAAAGAAGGCGCTGCTTATCTTTGTCTCCAAATCATTTCCGCCACTGCCGCCAAATGAGTACATTCTAAACCCTGAACCGCCACCAAAACCATAAACCATGTCTCCACCTCCAAAATTAAATGAATTTGCTCCCATAAAATCTTGATAATCATCCCAGTTTAGTCCATTTCGACCAGTATTGTTTCTAACGCCAACTAGGCTGAATTGATGTTTTTCATTAAATTTATTGTAGTTCCCCTTTATTTCTCCTCTTGAGATATCACCACCTCCTACTATCACTTTACCAAAACCACCTTTTTTAAACTCTTCCTTAAGAGTGATATTCATTTCCTTTTCTTCGGAATTTTGTTTGATTCCTGTGAGCTTTTCTGTTTCTGATTTTTTATCAAATACTTGGACTTTAGAAACTCCTTCGGCGGGCAGATTTTTTGTTACAGTCGTAGGATCACCACCAAAGAAATCTTTACCTTCTACTGTAACTTTAGTAATATCTTTTCCATCAGACCTTAGTGATCCATCTTGAGCCACTTCCATTCCTGGCAATCGTCTAAGTAAATCTTCTACTGTAGATCCTTCTGGCACTCTAAATGTAGAGGCATCGTATTCGATGGTATCTCCCCTCATCTTCATTGGGGCTCTTGCTGCTCTAATTACTACTTCCATCAACTCTGCTGCTATTTCTGTCAATCGCATGGGAGGTAATTCTACCTTTTTATCCTTGGATGAAACAGAGACTGTAATTGGGATATAACCTAGATACGTTGCTTTGACCAAGTAATCACCTGCTTCAACCTTTTTAAAAGCATAATAACCACCTAGATCTGTTTGAGTAAAATCTACGAGAGTAGAATCTCTTTCTAATAACATGACAGAAGCAATTGCAAGAGGATTGTTAAGCGTATCTTTTACTTCCCCAGTTATCGTAAATGTTTGAGAAAACAATAATTGTGTGCAAAACAAAATGCAGGTAATCAATAAATATTTCATGAATTAGTTTTCAAAGAGGTTTTAAATGCAAAATTACAAAGCGTTCCGTTGAGGAACTCAAATATAAGATGCAGATTGTATTAATTGTGGTAATGGTATGTTAAGGAAAAATTAAAGATCTCTTAGAAAACCTTTTAACACAACCAGAAAGTCGCATTAGTATTGAATTGTTGTAATAAAAAAAGGGCCATCTCTTGCGAGATAGCCCTGTACATTTCTTAGTATATATTAACTAGTCAATGTTGGAGGATATTACCCTCTCTTCACATCGACAGCTGATAATCCTCTGTCTCCACTTTTTGTTTCATAAGTCACCGTATCTCCTTCTCTAATGCTATCGATTAGACCAGATTGGTGTACAAATACATCTCTTTCTCCTGTTGATGGTGAGATAAAACCAAATCCTTTTGTTTCGTTGAAAAACTTTACTGTTCCTTCAGACATAATAAAAATAAAAATTGTGCTGCGTCTTATTGCAGCTATAAATAAAAAACATAGACCTTCTTGGTCTAATAAATTCGTTGTTAAGTCGCCTTTAAATAGTAGGCGGTAATCTTACTGAAAATCTCTGAAAAAAGGAAGGAAAGTATTAAGCTGATCTAACTGTAATCGTAAAAAATTCTAAAGATACTATGCATCATTTTGCATACATATATCTAAACTGAATTGCTTGCCGATTAGTTTCATGTTTGAAGAGATAATTTTCAAATTTAATTACAAATAACCCCAAGAAGCCCTAAATCATTAAGAAGTAGTATCGAATTATTTTTTCTTTTTTTTGTTCTTTTTCTTTGCAGCTAGATGTTGTTCTTCCATTTCTTCGACCATTTTGGTTAATGATTTCATGGATATTGTCTTTTCTTCGGTAAAAGTTAGGACGGCATTGTAGGAAGCTTTGTCTATTTTTATCTCATTAATAGGTTTAGTTATATATTCCTCAATAGCCTTAAGTTTCTCTTTTTCTTCTGGACTGCAAAACGAATAGGCGATTCCTTTCATCCTGCCTCTACCCGTTCGTCCAACTCTGTGTACATACGTATCTGCTTCATCAGGGAGATCATAATTAATGACGAGATGCACATTGGGTATGTCAATGCCTCTTGAACTTACATCTGTGGCGATAAGCACATCCGTTTTACCTTCTTTAAACTGATTGAGAATGTTTAAACGTTCTCGTTGATCTACATCTCCATGCAATACTAAGCTTTCAATATTTACCCTTTTCATGGCATTGTGGATCCGCTCCACTCTTACTTTGGTTCTAGCAAATACCAAAATTTTATTATTTGGGTTGTCACGGACCATTTGTTCTAGAAAGTACCGCTTGTCATCCATGCCCACTTTTAACATAAAGTGAGAGACATTCTTGGCAACAGGGTCTTTAGGGCTAAGTTGGATACGAATCGGATTCACTACCAATGAATAGGCCAGCTTTTTTATATTATCATCTATCGTTGCTGAGAAAAAGAGCGTTTGCCTCCATTTAGGGATGTGTTTCTGTACGTCTTGAATGTCTTTTAGAAAACCTCTGCTCAACATCAAATCGGCTTCGTCTATGACCAATATTTTTATCCTCTCAATATTGATATGTCCTTGAGAAATTAAGTCAAACATTCTACCTGGCGTAGCGACTAAGATGTCAATTTCTTTTTCTAGTCGAGCAATTTGGTTGTCTTGTTCTACACCACCAAACACGGCATAAGTAGATACCTTGGTATATCTTCCAAAATCGTTGAATACATCCTTGATTTGAACCGCCAACTCACGAGTCGGTACCATTACCAAGCACTTGATTCCTTTTACTCGACTCTTCATTTTCTGTACATCCACCATGTCTAAGATAGGTATGACATAAGCAGCGGTCTTACCTGTTCCAGTCTGAGCTATAGCTAAAACATCTTCTCCATTTAATATACTAGGAATAGATTTATATTGGATGTCCGTAGGTTTTTTATAGCCAAACTCCTTAATCCTTTTCTTGATGTCAGGAGATATTTTGTAGTCGTCAAATTTCATGAAGTTGAATTAGTTTCTCTTTTATCGTAATAGATCTGACCGCAAAGATGATGTATTTAGTAGAATATCAGATAGAATATTGGTAGTTAATATCCATTTGCTATGAGTCATGGAGGAGATTGAAATTTTTGTTAATTGAGACATTTTATCATAAAATGCTTATAAAGGTCTAGAATAAAGTGCCAATTGCGACAAATTATATATCTACTTTTCATAAAGTTGCTTTTTGTTAAGAATAGTATTTATCTTAATTTTGATTTTAGAATTCACACCTATCATGACTTTGACGTTTAAATAATAATATAAATTTAGCTATATGAAAATGATTTTAAAAGTAATTATATTATTATCTCTGCTCACAATATCTAATGGAGTTTTAGGGCTTAATTGCAGTGTGGATGTAGCACAGTTTTTAGCGAATGATAAGCCCTATGTCGATGTCAATCTTCGCCTGGAGGGTAGGACGTGTAAGTTTATTTTATCTGAAGAAGGCAAATATTCAAGTAAAGCATTGGTGGAAATATATTTTAAATTTGGAGATCAAATCAAAGCATTTGAAAAATATGAATTATCTGCTACTGACTTGGATTCTAAAGGTGACATGCTCGATATGAGAAGGTTTTTTATTGATGCAGGTGGATATAAACTAGATATAAGAATCACTGATAAGAATGATAGTACGAATGTTTTCGAATATAAAAGTAATGTCATTGTCAAAAAAGTGGATGATTTTAAAATAAGTAATGCACTATTATTATCTAAGGTAGAAAAATCTAATGCTGTCACTCCATTAGTTAGAAATGGAATATATATGGAAGTGTTACCTTATATGGTTGTTGGAGAAGATGTCAAATCTGTAAATCTATATCAGGAAGTATATCGAAATAAATTTAGCCAAGATATTCTAATCCATAGAGTTGACATTAAGAAAATTAATAAGTCGGATAATGAGCTGATTTCACCACCTTTCGTCAAATATAAAAAACTTGCAGATGAAGAAGTCATACCTGTGTTGACAAACTTAGATCTATCAAGTCTCACTTCTGGCAAATACGAAGTGATTACGTCAGTAATAGATAAAGACAAAAATGAATTAGTAAGTGATGTGGTGAATATCATAATTTATAACACATTTGCAGATGTCAAAAATGTTAAAGAATATAATAAGGTATATGGAAATACATTTGTAGACGCATTGGATTCATCCGAGGTTGTTTACGCTTTGAAAGCCATTATACCTATTACAAATTATAAAATGACATCTACCTTAGATCAGATCATCCTAAAAGGTAGTATTGAAGCTCAAAAATATTATCTATTCAATCACTGGGACGATACTTATCCTGGATTGGCAGAAGCTGGTTATACTAAGTATATGGTTATCGCTAGGGTAGTTGATACTGACTATAATGCCAGTGTAGGACATGGATTTCAGACCGATAGAGGGTATTATTACTTAAAATATGGTAAACCCAGTAAATTTATAAATGTAATTGACGAACCTAATACCCCACCATATGAAATCTGGTATTACAATTATTTACCAGCAACTAATCAAACGGATGTGAGATTTTTATTCTATGATCCTCTCCAGGTAAATAACTTTGAATTGTTGCATTCTAATTGTTATGGGGAGAGGTCCAATCCTGCTTGGGAAACGGTATTGTATAAGTTTAATCAAGATGAGCGTATTGGGCATACTATAACCGCCACCGAAGTAGAAGATAATTGGGGTAGAAAAGCTAAGCGATTGTTTAATGAGTTTTAACCCGCATTATGCAATAGACAATCCCCGCCTGCCAAAGTCTTGTACGGCGGGCAGGTATTGAGGCATGAAATAGCTGCAAAATATACCGCAAACTAAGTTTTCTTCATTCAGCATCCCGTTGTACAACGGGATGCTGAAATCAGTAAAACTTCATATTTTACCAGCCTGACCGGCTGGCAGGTTACTCTTTCAACCCTCCTTACGAAGCCCTATTGAATAATGCGGGTTTA
>JBBKVK010000271.1:0-3635 GCA_037968395.1 Saprospiraceae bacterium
CAATAATTATTTAGGCCTTCCCCTAAATTTATATATATAAATTCTAGTTCTTTATGGCTTTTTCACTTACATCTAATTACTATCCAACTGGAGACCAACCACAAGCTATCAAACAGTTAGTTGAAGGGGTAAACAATGGCACAAAGGAACAAGTCCTTCTTGGTGTTACTGGCTCAGGAAAGACTTTCACAATGGCTAATGTCATTCAGCAGGTTCAGAAACCAACACTAATACTAACTCACAACAAGACTCTTACTGCTCAATTATATTCTGAATTCACGGAATTTTTTCCTGATAATGCTGTAGAGTTTTTTGTGTCATACTATGATTATTATCAACCAGAAGCTTATATAACTCACTCTGATACATACATTGAGAAAGACCTTTCTATCAATGAAGAAATAGATAAATTAAGACTAAGGGCCACTTCATCACTATTATCAGGAAGAAGAGATGTTATTATAGTATCTAGTGTGTCTTGCATATATGGTATGGGTAATCCTGAAGATTATTCTGCTGGGATTATACGACTAGAAAAAGGGCAATCACAAAGTAGAAATGGTTTGTTATACAAACTCAATGATATACTTTACTCAAGGACAGAAACTGACTTTAAAAGAGGAACTTTTAGGGTAAAAGGAGATACTGTTGATATTAATTTGCCATACTTAGATACTGGTTTAAGAATTGTATTTTTTGGCGATGAAATTGAGGATATTGAAAAAATTGATGTCTCTAACGGTAAAAAAATACAGAGTGTTGACCATGCTGCTATTTTTCCTGCCAACTTATATATTGCTCCAAAAGATAGACTCAAACTTATTGTTAGAGATATTGAAGATGAACTGTATGCTCATGAAAAATTCTTTGAAGCAGAAGGAAGATTTATTGAAGCTAAGAGGATTAAAGAAAGGGTCACTTTTGACTTAGAAATGATGCGGGAACTTGGGTATTGTAATGGTATCGAAAACTATTCTAGATTTTTTGATGGTAGAAAGCCTGGTACAAGGCCATTTTGTCTTCTTGATTATTTTCCGGATGATTTCTTAATGATTGTTGATGAAAGTCACGTTACACTTCCTCAAGTTAGAGGAATGTGGGGAGGGGATAGAGCCCGCAAAATTAATCTAGTTAATTTTGGATTTAGACTGCCTTCTGCACTTGATAATAGACCACTAGAGTTTCCAGAGTTTCAAAAAGTCATTAATCAAATTGTTTATGTTAGTGCTACACCTGGGAATTTTGAGTTAGAGCAAACAGAAGGTGTTGTCGTAGAACAGATAGTAAGACCAACTGGGTTGTTGGACCCACCTATTGAAGTAAGGTCTTCTATCAACCAAATTGATGATCTTTTAGATGAAATCCACAAGAGGATTGAAGTTGATGAGCGTATCTTAATTACTACATTGACGAAGCGGATGGCAGAAGAATTGACTAATTACCTCACAAAGTTGAATATTAAAGTTAGATACATACACTCAGAAGTAGATACTTTGGATAGGGTAGAGATAATTAGAGATTTAAGATTAGGAGAGTTTGACGTCCTCGTAGGTGTTAATTTATTAAGAGAAGGACTTGATTTGCCAGAGGTCTCTTTGGTAGCAATCCTCGATGCTGATAAAGAAGGGTTTCTTCGTAACAATAGGTCATTAACACAAACTGCTGGGCGAGCTGCTCGGAATTCTAATGGACTTGTAATCTTTTATGCTGATAAAGTTACAGACTCTATGCAAGTTACTATGGATGAAACAAACAGGCGGAGACAAGTGCAAATAGCTTATAATAAAGAACATGGTATTACTCCTACTACTATCGGTAGGACAAGAGAACAGATTTTAGCTCAAAAATCTATTCTAGATATTAGGGGCAAAAAGTCCAGGGCATATATTGAATCTGATGAAATGTCAATTGCCGCTGACCCAATTATTGGTATGATGTCTAAGGAGCAAATTTCAAAAATGATTTCTGAAACGGAGAGTAAAATGAAAAAGGCTGCTAAAGACTTAGACTTCATTAGTGCAGCTCAGTTCAGAGACGAAATGTTAGCTTTAAAGAAAAAACTTTAATAGTTTAGATAGAAATAATGTGAAATATTTTCATATTACGAAATAATGTAATATGTTTACTGAAAATATTTTCATTGAAAGTAATAGATACTTATATATCACATTTGACTCATGTCAAAAAGTATTCGAAGTCTACAGTTTTAGCTTATGCTAAAGACCTAGATCAATTTCAATATTATATTAATGCTCAGTTTGAATGCCTAGACATAATCCAATCTAACCACTTAATGATTAGATCCTGGATTGTACATATGACAAAAGAAGGTACTGTTTCTGCGAGATCAATTAATCGAAAGCTTTCATCCCTCAATGGTTTTTATAAATACTTATTAAAAAAGTCATTGATCCAAACCAACCCAATGAAAAAGGTGATAGCTCCAAAGGTTGGCAAGAAGTTGCCTTCATTTATTACCGAATCAGAATTGGATAAAATCACTAAATCACCACAAATCAATAAAAATTCCTTTTCTATTCTTAGAAACTCAGTGATAATTGATTTACTTTATCAAACAGGAATAAGGCGGAGTGAATTGATTAATACCTTAGATAAGGATATTAATTTTGCTCGAAAGGAAATAAAAGTTTTGGGAAAAGGTAAGAAAGAAAGGTATGTGCCTGTTTCGGATGTTTTATTGGTTTCAATTACTAAGTACATTGAGGTGAGAAATGATTACTTTGAATTAATCACTGATGCAAACCTCATCTTATCAGATAAAGGAACCAAAATAAACCCTAAGTCGCTTTACAACATTGTTACCTTTTACTTAAGTTCAATAAATAGTAGCGATAAGAAAAGCCCACACATACTCAGACACAGTTTTGCGACACATCTTTTAAATAATGGAGCAGATATAAATGCAATTAAAGAAATGTTGGGACATGCTAATTTGTCTTCAACTCAAGTATATACGCATAACTCAGTGGACAGATTGATAAAAATATATAAAAATGCCCACCCAAAAGCAAATGAAACTTGATTTACAAGAATACTTTTTGTAAATTTATGACATGATAATGATAAAGATCATTAGAATGTGATAAAATGATATTTGTAGTTGTATGGTTGTAATTATAGAATCATTAAAAGATCACATTATTTATTTAATTTATAAAATTTAATTGAATATGACAGTAACAATTAATTCAATCCACTTTACAGCAGATGCTAAATTAAGGAGTTTTATTGAAGAGAAATTATCAAAACTTACTAAATTTTATGATAGAATCATCAATGTAGAAGTTTATCTTAAGTTGGAAAATGCTGGACAAGTAAAAGATAAAGTTGTAGAGCTAAAAACTACAATACCAGGAGCGACGCTAATAGCGACTTCAAGTGAAAAAACCTTCGAATCTTCGATTGATAGTGCAAGTCTTAACATGGTAAGGCAATTAAAACGCAAAAAAGAAAAAATGAAAAATTAAGAACATATATACATTATTTCGTTTATTTGCGAAACAAAAAATCGGGATTCATTTTGAATCCCTTTTTTATTTTACACAATAGCCTAAAATGCAATATTTGAAAATACACCATTTGATATATTCTTTTATTTTTTTTGCCAAACTATT
>JBBKVK010000272.1:0-4886 GCA_037968395.1 Saprospiraceae bacterium
TTAATTTGCATTTCGTCAAAAGACAAGAATAAGCCATTTTCTGTGCTACTATCTACAGTTTTACTTATATCCTTTACTAATTGAACTTCTAAAAATTCACCATTTGAAAGTATAACTGACCTTTCAATAATGTTTTCCAATTCTCTTACATTTCCAGGGTAATCATATGATTTTAAAATACTCAATTCAGTTGGTTTAATTTTTTTTATATTTCTTCCAGTCTTCTTATTAGATTTCTTGATGAAATGTTCGACTAATATAGGAATATCTTCTTTACGGTCTCTCAACGGAAGGTTAAAAATAGGAAATACACTCAATCTATAAAACAAATCCTCTCTAAATCTACCTTCTTTTACCATTTTTTCTAGGTTTCTATTTGTGGCTGCTATTACTCTTACATTAACAGGTATGGGGTTAGCATTGCCTAATCTTTCAACTTCTCCTTCTTGCAAAACCCTTAACATCTTAGATTGAAGCTCTAACGGCATTTCACCAATTTCATCAAGAAAAATGGTTCCATTATTTGCCATTTCAAATTTTCCTATCTTTTTACTGTCAGCACCAGTAAAAGCACCTTTTTCATGGCCAAAAAGTATGCTTTCAAAAAGATTTTCTGGAATAGCTGCACAATTTACTTTTACAATTACTTCGTCTGACCTATCACTTAATTTGTATAGTGCATTACACAACAACTCCTTACCCGTGCCAGTTTCACCAGTGATTAATACTGTAGTATCAGTATCAGCTACTTGTGCTAATTGCCTCAATACCGCCTTATATCGTGGACTTCTAGTCACAATTTCGTCAAAAGAGAAATCATTAATTTGATTGTCAATCACAATTACCTTAGAGACTTCTAATTCAGAAATCAATTTTTCAATTTCGGCACTTGGCTTAGCTATTGGAGGGCCAATCATATTTATGGCGTCTAAAGGCGAAAACTCCATTCTATATATTTTAGCCTTATTTATATCATAATTTGAAGTTAATCGACCATATCCATCTGTAAATCCACTTGTAGCTTTCATGATTATTCTAATCAAGTATTCACAATTCTTTTCTGGCAGTTTTTGGATAGTTTGGAGTAAAGTTCCAAAATCAGTTTCTAAGAATAGATCGTCAACTTTTTGATTGAGTTTATCCTTTGTAATAAAGTTAAGGAGGTTAGCATTATGCTTCAATAATTTACCTTCTACGTCAAAATAAACTATTGGAAAATGACTATTTTCATCTATGTCCTTTACCAATGTCAAGCCAACGGGTTGTTTGTGTTTAGTTTCTGACACCTTTGACTCCTCATTCTTCGTTGCAGATGACATTACATTACTAATTGGGTCAATTACTTCATCCACTATACCATAAATGCAGTATTTTGAATTTTCCAACCCAAAAGTAAAGTGAAATAACTTACAAGTTGATATTTTTCCTTTCGAAGTTATATATGATCCATCTGATATTATAGGACTTTTTGATATCTCGTTCATAACCGATTTCCAAGCCAAAAAACTCATTTCTGGGTTTACTTGAAAAATACTGCTTAACTCACCCTTATTATATCCTAGCAACTCTTGAAGTTGGTCAGATAAAAATAAAATGTTTCCCGTGCTATCTGCACAACAATAACTTTTAGCAACAGACGCTGCTGCTAATTGCAAAATTGCTTTTATGGAATCTAACTTTTTGATACTACAAAATTATAAATGGATTTTGTTTTTCTATCACAATTGTCAATTTGATTTATATTTTTTTGTCATAGCTATAAAGTCATAGGCTACTATTTTAAATTTTAGGGTTGTAATTTAAAATATTGTTATTATCTTTGTTGTCATAATCAACTCCAGATTTCCATAATTCAATTACACTTAAATGTAGATTAATACATTCTATTTTTAAAATGAGTTACGGAAATAAGAATTAATAAAGATAATACTTTGAATATACTTCTTATTGATGATAACCCAAATGATCTTCTTCTAAACAAGTATGCCTTGAAGAAGAAATTTCCAAACGCCATTTACACTACAGCGGAGGATATGGATACCTTTCTTAAAAAGATTGATTGGGTTAAACCTGACATTATCATCTGCGATTATAAGTTAAGAGAGTGCAATGGCTTAGATATACTTTTAGAAGTTAAATCAAGACTTAATATACCGTTTATTTTCGTGACTGGCATGTTAAATAATGAAGTCAAAACAGCTGAAGCCATTCTATCAGGTGCATCTGGGTATGTGTTAAAAGATGATCTATCAGTCTTGGGGGATGTTGTAGAAAAAGTATATTTAAACTTTCAGAAAGAAAATATTACAACTGAAGAGAATCAAGAAAAATTTACAAAGTTAAATATGGTCATTGAAAAAGCCATTAATAAAATAAATAATGGTGTTGAAACCAGTTCTATTCTTGACGACTTGTCAAAAGCAAAGGAAATTATATCAGATTTTATATAGACTAAATTTGACAATAGTAGAAAAATATCTAAAATAAGTTATGAAGTGATTTTAACCCAATCTATTCACTTCCTTTGAAATTAATTTGAATAAAAAATCTGTTATTCGAGTATTTTGGTGAAAAAATAATAAAACCAAAGTAGCGTAATATTATTATAGTCATCTATTCATTCTTTCATTTGAAATGTTGTAACCATTGGAAAGCAAAATATTTAGATTTTTTGATACAAGCTTACATTTAAAGAGAGGAGAAAAATTCAATATCTTCTTGCTCCAAGCGAGCATATTCTTGATTATTATGGTGTTATTGATATTAAAATCAGTATTCACAAGTCTAATGCTCTTTGAATATGGCATATCGGTAATGCCCAAAGCATTTATTATCATTGGTCTTATTGCAGTATTGGTGCACTATATTATAAATAAGTCTTTAAGTCCGCAAAAAGTTTTTAGAAACCTCATCACTAATCAAATTTTACAAATATTAATACTGATTGGTATATCCATTAGTATATATCAAGAATTTGTCCCAATTGGTTCTTCAATAGCACTGTACGTTTATATTTCTATTTATGCATTGGTAAGCGTCACATTTTTTTATCAATACTTACAATCTTTGTTTTCAATAAGAGAAGCAAAAACAATTTATCCATATATCGGGTCTGCTGCAATTGCAGGTGCTATAAGCGGTGGTTATATTACAAGTATACTGGTAAATAAAATAGGAAATGTAGGCTTAATTGTTTTAACTTCTATATTATTAATATTTTGTACATTATTAATAATCTACTTTTCGAAAAGACATAAAGAAGGTCTTAGTATTAATAATCAACACAAGCCTCCTCATTTACCAGAGTTAGTCGAAAATAGTTTTGTTGGAGTCCTAAAAAATAAACATGTAAAGTACTTATCTATCATTATAGGATGCGGAGTCTTGGCATCAAAGCTCATTGATTTTCAGTTTAATTATATGCTTATGACTAAAATTGGCGGTGAGGCTGAACTGACATCATTTTTAGGTTTTTGGTATTCTAATATCAATGTTATCGGTTTTTTGATTCAAGTATTAGCAACAAAATATTTATTAGATAGATTTGGAGTACACACAACTATGTCTTTTTTACCAATACTTGTCATTATAGGATCAATAACTTTATTGCTATTTCCGGTACTTGGAGTAGCTATTATTGGCAAAACTATTGATGGTAGTTTAAAACAATCCATATACAAGACTACTACAGAGATAAATATAATGCCGCTTCATTTCAATCTTAGAAATAGAGCTAAGACATTTATAGATGTCGTAATTGATAGTGTTGCTACTGGTCTTGCTGGAGTTCTTATAATTGTTTACAATCAATATGTATCTCTGGATCTTATATTTATAACTTATTCTATTATAGTGGTCTGTATTGTATGGATTATTGGTATTAATAAGTCTACAGACACTTATAAAAGATCACTATCTAGTAAATTATCAATGTTTAAGTTAGACGGCAATAATAATTCTGAAAAAACTAAAAAAGTATCTTTACCTGATGACATTTCTATTAATGAAATTGTAACGACTAAAAGCGCCCAAACATTAAAAAATTTAATAAAATATGACAATCCACTCGTCAGAGCATTCGCATTAGAGAGATATATTGAAGTGATGAAATCTAAGAGCTTACCAGAGCTTATAATGAAATCAAAAGATCAAGATTTAAATGTTAGGAGAGTGGCTTTTTATGGGCTTGTCCAGTTTGCTAAAACAGAAGAAGATTTAGATGAATTATACACATATGCTGATGTCAAAGGGAGAATACTATTGACAGAAAGTATTGTTTATAGCCTGGATAAGTCTATAAAATCACATAAATTTTACAATATCTATGAAAGAATTCATGAAGAATATGCTGAACTAATCTTCTTAGATCAAGAAAGTGATGAAAATTTGGATGAGTACTTTGGCATAATATTCAATGCAATTTTAATGACATTCGATAAAGTTAACTATGACTTAGTTTTAAAAGCTTTACAAAACGTTACAAATACATCCATGCAAAACCAAGCAATATTAGCAATTGAACAAAGTAAAAACCTCTATTTCTTTGACATATTATTAGATATTCCTGTTGTTGACTCTAATAAGACTCAATTTGATAAAGCTGTTGGTCAATACCCGTCATTGACTCTTCCACTAATTAAAAAAAGCTATTCTACAAATAAAATATTAGTGCTAAAACTATTGCCTTCTTTAATTTATATTGAATCTCAAAAAGCTGTTAATGTAATTTTGCAATTGATATTCTTAGCTCAAACACCAATAAAAATAGAAGCAATTAAAATATATAATGCTTACAAAGCTCGCTACCCAGATTATAGATATAAAAGTTTAAAAACATCGATGAAAATTATTAATGAGCTAGATACAATGTCTAGTTTATCCGAGAC
>JBBKVK010000273.1:0-3258 GCA_037968395.1 Saprospiraceae bacterium
GCACACATACGGCATAATTGATTAGAATGGCATGTAGCGTATTTATTTCATACTTCCCAAATAGCTTGAAAATGACTCCAATTAGACCGTTGATAATGATGCATATAATTAAATATAGCATATGATATGGTTGATTTCTACAAAGGTATTTAATTCTGTATAAATCAAGTTCTGTTAGAATTTTATTTAATGCATCTGTGTGGATTATATAAGCAGAAAGAATAACGTGGCTAAATCAATACAAGCATCATCTCAACCAAATCTAAAGGATTGGATCGTACTCCTGATTTTAAGTTTGATTTGGGGTAGTTCTTTTATTTTGATCAAAAAGTCCTTGATTGCAATGGATCCGATTCAGATGGGAGCAATGCGGATCAGTATTTCAAGTTTAGCATTTCTACCTGTGTTGCTGTACCACAGATCTAAAATCAGGAAAGATGTACTACTGCCAATTGCCTTAGTTGGTATTGTGGGATCATGTATCCCTGCATTTTGTTTTGCGTATGCTCAAACTTATCTCAGTTCTACAACTACTGGGTTGTTAAACAGCTTAACTCCAATTTTTGCATTCATTATTGGTGTGATGTTTTTTAATTCTAAATTTGAGAAGTCTAAGCTAATTGGATTACTTATTGGTATAGTTGGAGCTAGCTTGCTCGTTCTAAGAGGTGAAAGTGATTTTGGTAATAACTTGTATTTTGCTTTATTTATCGTACTAGCTACTGCCTGTTATGGTACGAGTGTAAATATTATAAAGAGTTATCTAAACGACACCAATCCATATATTGTAAGTTCTCTGTCATTTTTTATCATAGGTATTCCTTGTTCATTCTACATAGTATTATCAGGATCTTTGGTTGAGATCATTGCTCAGCCCAATGCAATTTTGTCTTTAGGAGCTGTCTCTATTTTGTCAATTTTTGGAACGGCATTAGCTACTGTATTTTATTTTTCATTAGTACAAAGGACAAGCCCTGTATTTGCAAGTTCTGTAGCGTACCTAATGCCAATCGTAGCTATGATTTGGGGGGTGTTGGATGGTGAGATATTGGGATTGTTACATCTAGGCTCTTTTGCATTAATCCTAATAGGTATTTATTTAATTAGGAAATAAAAACCAAGCTAACCATAATTGTGTTAGTACAAAAAAAAGCAATCTGATGGATATCTTACCTATGTTTCCTTTGAATATTGTGGTCTTTCCTGGAGAGAGTATCAACTTGCATATTTTTGAATTGAAATACAGACAGCTCATCCATGAGGCCTCTGCTACAAATATTTCTTTTGGAATTCCATTTGTAAATAGCTCAAATATCGAAGTATATGCCCCTGAGTTGATATTGGATAAAATAGTTCATGAATATCCAGATGGTAAGATGGACATTACCGTTAAGAGTATAGGGTTATTAAAGCTGCATAAGTTTTATAATCAGCACCCAGATAAGTTATACCCAGCAGCAGAAATAGAAAGGATAAATATTGACCTAAAACCAGATTTAAGATTAAATGCTATGATTATTCCATTGTTGGATAAAATGTATAAACTCTTAAAAGTAGAAAACGTAAAAGTAAATGATATTGAAGATTTCCGTACGGATCAACTATCTCACAAAGTTGGATATACATTAAAACAAGAATACGAAGTACTTACTTTAAGGTCTGAATCTGAAAGGGCTCAGTTTATGTACAACCATCTACTTCAGTTTCTTCCGCATATCATAATTACTGAAGAACTAAAAAGCAAAGCAGCGTTAAATGGGCATTTTCAACATCATGATCCTCCTAAATTTTAATATAAATCAAGAGAAATGTAACCAACAGCAGAAATAATTTTGAAATTGAATTTCTTAGAATAAGTTTTAAGTTAACTAAACCCAATTCCTTTTTTAGGCTGTTTGCATTTCTTTGCCAAAGCAATCATTTTTAACGCAGTAATAGCGGCTTCATCTCCTTTATTGCCATATTTTCCTCCAGCTCTATCTAATGCTTGCTGTTTGTCATTTGGTGTCAACAATCCAAAAATTATCGGCTTTCCGCTTGATAAAGACAAGTTCATGATGCCTTGGGCTACCGCAGAGTTGATATATTCATCATGTTTTGTTTCCCCTTTTATGACGCATCCTAGGCACACTACCCCATCCAGTTTCTCTTTTCCTGCAAGCAACCTAGCTCCTATTGGTAATTCGTATGCTCCCGGAACATATTCAATTAAGATATCTTTTTGATTGACCTTGTATTTGAGTAAAGTTGCCAAGCATCCATCACGTAATGCAAATGTTATGTCTTCATTCCATTCACTTACAATGATGCCGATTTTCATCCCTTTTCCATTAGGTACTGACTTTGGGTCATGGGTTGATAAGTTTTTATTTTCTGAGGACATTTTATAGTATTTGAATTAATGAAAAAAGGCTGAAGATTTCTCTTCAGCCTTTTAAACTTTATTTTGTCAAGATTAGTTTAATCTAGCTACAAATTTTTCTGCTTCTTGTGCTTCTAATGAATTAGGGTATTTTTCTAATATTTCATTGAAAGCAGATAATGCTTCTTCATTGTTACCATTCTTGTAGTTTAATAATGCTACTTTTTTCAAATAGTAAGCAGAAGTAAATTCATTCTCTCCCATTTTTGCCGCCTTCTTATATTGACTCATTGCGGCGTCAAAATCAGCCAATTCAGAATACGCATCTCCTATTGCTCCAGCTGTCATTGCAGGAGTAATATCATCTTTTGGAGAATAATCTTTAAGGAATTCGATTGCTGATTCATATTTACCTAGATTTAGGTAAGAGATGCCAGCATAGTATTTAGCAGTATTACCTGCTTTTGTACCACTGTAGTTTTCGATAATATCTAAAAAGCCTTCAAATCCACCTCCTGGGTTATTCAATGCTAATTCGAATGAGTCTTTTGCAAATTGTGTTTGAGCTTGTCTCATTACTTCGATAGCTGCTTTTTCTTTTGGGGCTAATATGATATATTTCCACACCATATAACCACCTACTAAAAGTACTATAGCTATTAATGCTCCTAAAATCGCTTTTTGGTGTTTTTCAAAGAAATCCTGAGCATGCTCTTTTACCTCTACAATATTTACGATTTCATCATCGTCGTCAAATCCTTGACCACCTTCTGTGCCCGTAGTAATTCTTCCTTTATTTCTCCCTCTATTAAAAGGATACTTTCCAGTACTTCTCTTTTGTGTCATTTGTCAATCTTTATTTAAAAACGCTGCAAAATTACATAAATATTAAATAT
>JBBKVK010000274.1:0-10142 GCA_037968395.1 Saprospiraceae bacterium
ATCATAAATAGGTTGATTGTTTAATAAAAAACTAGACACATCACACAGTAGGAGTGAGGAAAAGCATCAAACATTGAAACTCCAAAGGAGTGAAACTATAAAACGATGGGTAATAACCCATCGTGACCCATATGAATAATGTAGAGCCCTGAAAGGGCGACATTATTATTATTTCACCATATCCGCAACAGCCTTTATCCAAGTGGGATGATCGTTTAGACTTGGTACAAGGTCTAGTTTTTCTCCTCCCATCTCCAAAAACTCATCGTGGTATTCAATTGATATTTCAACGGTAGTCTCGAGGCAATCAGCTACAAATGCTGGAGAGAAAACCAATAAACTTTTGACACCTTCTTCTGCTTTTTGTTTTAATATATCCGTAGTATAAGGCTGTACCCACGGGTCTTTGCCCAGTCTCGACTGAAAGCAAACTGTGTACTTGCTATCTGCAATATCCAACTTTTTAGCTATTTCTCTCGCTGTCAGATGGCATTGTGCTGAGTAACAAAATTTATTGTCATCACAGATGGTTTGGCAGCAGTCTTTTTTATTTTGACAATGTGACCCGCTAATATCACTTTTTACCAACTGTCGCTGTGGTAATCCATGAAATGAAAATAATACATGATCGTAATTATCAACTCCTAGTTTGGCTGCATTTTCTGCAAATACCTCAATCATACCTGAGTTGTCAGGAAATGAGTTAATGAATTTTATTGTTGGAATAGTTAGCTGCTTGCCAATTATTCTCATCACTTCTTCAAGTACAGATCCTGTTGATGCAGATGCATAATGAGGGAATAAAGGTAAGACGGTAATATCATCAACCTTATCATCTTTCAACAATTTCATAATAGCAGGTTCTAAAGCGGGGCTCTGATACCGCATGGCAAGTTCCACCACATAATCATCACCTAGTAATGCTTGCACACTATCTTTAAGTTTGTACCCATATGATTTTATTGGACTGCCTTCCTCTGTCCACAACATTTTATACAACTTTGCAGAATCTGCTGACCTAAATGGTGCGATGATGCCTCGTACCAATAAGTTTCTAGTTATTGGATTGATATCAATAACCCTTTTATCTAACAAAAATTGTTTTAAATATTTATATACCGCACCTCTAGAAGGATCATCTGGTGTTCCTAGATTTACCAACAAGACTCCTTTTTTACCCATAATAAATTCTTTATTTTTTACCGAAACAACTGCAAATAATAGATTGTTTTTAAAGTGAAGTGTTTAATATCTTCACATATAGACCAAATCTTATTAAATTCAAGAACTAAACCCTTGTAATTCATTGTCTTAATTAAATGTTTAACATTTCAATATTAAATCACTTTATTAATTTAGCTGTAAAGTTCTGACTATTCTGTTGCATATCCATATCTTCGAGCTAAATATTTATTAAAAAGTATGAGTAAAAGCAAACCAGTGATATTGGTAACCAATGATGATGGCATTATAGCTCCTGGTATAAAAGCCTTGGTAGAAGTGGCGTCAAGATTTGGTGAAGTGTATGTAGTTGCTCCAGACAAACCTCAATCTGGACAAGGACATGCCATTACACTTAACAACCCATTAAGGCTGCGAAAAGTAGACATATTTCCTAACATAGAGGCTTATGAATGTTCTGGAACACCAGTAGACTGTGTAAAATTGGGCAAAAATGTATTGCTAAAAGATTTAGATGTTGACCTTTGTGTAAGTGGTATCAACCATGGATCAAATGCCAGTATCAATATAATATATTCAGGTACCATGTCAGCTGCCATGGAGGCAAGTCTAGAAAAAATAGATTCAATTGGGTTTTCTTTACTAGATTTTAGCTTTGGTGCTGATTTTACCGCGGCCAAGCATTATGCAGGGATTATAATAGAAAAAGTCTTGGAAAAAGGCTTATCAAATTGCCGATTATTGAATGTAAACATCCCAAAAGGCCCACTTAGAAGCATAAAGGGTATAAAGGTGTGTAAACAAGGCGATGGCCAGTGGATTGAAGAATTTAAAGAGGCTAAAGATCCAAGAGGGGAGTCTTACTATTGGTTGACAGGATCGTTTAAAAATAACGATGAAAGTGAGAGTTCTGATATCAAATGGTTGGCAGAAAATTATATAACCATAGTACCTTCCCACCATGATCTAACACAATATAAAGCATTAGAATCGTTAAACTGGTTAAATCAATAAACTATGGAAAGAGATTCAATTTTCACAGGTATAATCTTAGGGATTATTGCCCCTGTGGTAGGATATTTATTGATAGAACAGTTATTCAATGTGCTCATACATTTTGGATTGATGGATGGCGTAACCGGTAATGCAGTAGGGAGAAGACTACGTACAATTTCTTTGCTTGCTATTTGCTTTAATCTTATACCTTTCAATTATGCTAAGAAAAATTTTTATGATTATACATTGAGAGGCATTGTATTTCCAACAATTCTTTATGTTGGATTTTGGGTTTACAAATTTCAAGAAGTCTTATTTATGATATGATTGCTCTGACCAACAAATGAAGTATTTTATTATAGCTGGCGAACCTTCAGGAGATAACCATGGAGCTACTTTAATCAAGGCAATCAAACATCTTGATAATAATGCTGATTTTTCATTTGTAGGAGGCAGTAATATGAATGAAGAATCTGAAGGGAAAATCCTTGATATTAAAGAATTATCAATAATGGGCTTTGGTGAAGTGATCTTAAAACTTCCTAAAGTTATTAGATTAGCGGGTGTGATTAAAAAATCAATATTAGCTTTCAATCCTGATATTGTAATCTTCATTGACTATCCTGGCCTCAATTTAAGACTAGCTAAATGGGCTAAAAGAAATGATTTTAAAACAGCCTATTATATCTTGCCAAAAGCATGGGCTTGGAACGAATCTAGAGTTGAGAAAATCAGGAAATATGTAGATTTACCACTTTCAATCCTTCCGTTTGAAGTTCCTTTTTACAAAAAACACGATATAGAGATTAAATATGTCGGAAATCCCTCTAAAGAAGCATTTAAATTATTTATTCCAAATCCAAAATATTTAGATATACTATCAGATTCAAAACCTATATTAGCAATACTTCCTGGGAGTAGGTTACAAGAGATTAATAGAATTTTACCTAGCTTAATGAAGGCTTCGCTCGATTTTGGGAACCACCAAATAGTAGTATCTAAAGCTAAACACATCTCCAATACCGTATATGATAAAATATTACCTGTTGGCGTTTCTTTGACAGAGGACTATTTTGATTTATTATACCATTGCGATATCGCTTTAGTCACATCTGGCACTGCTACTTTGGAAACAGCATTATTTAATAAACCACAAATTGTATGTTACAAGACCTCTAATTTAAACTACAAATTAGCAAAGCGATTTATTAAAGTACCTTATATTTCATTAGTAAATTTAATAGCAAATGATGAAGTTGTCTTGGAATTAATACAGGGTGAATGTAACGTGAAAAGTATTCACAAAGAATTAAAAAGGCTTGTCAATCTCCCCCACGAAGACCGACAAACCCTTTACAATACTCTTAACAATAAATTGGGCGACGAGCTTTGTTCCAAAAATGCCGCCCAATCTATAATCGACCTAGTTTTCAATTAGTTTTCATTATTAATTGCATCAGACTTATGCAACATTGACTTGTCTGAATATGTGTAATGCTTTTGACATTCTTTTTTCAATTGCTTTTACGGATAAATCTAGATTTTTTGCGATTTCTACATAAGTCATATCCTTTAACTTGTTCATCACAAATACCTCTCGTGATTTTTCTGGCATTGAAAGTATGTTACTATTAAGTTTTTGCTCTTGTTCTTTCATTCTTAATACGTATTCGGGAGTCAAGTCTTCATTAATAAATAAAACGGAAGATTGATAAGTTCTTCTTACTTTATTTCTTCTGGTCTTATCAATGAATAGGTTGTTGGCAATAGTGTATAAGTAGGAAGTCTCCTTACCTTCTTCTACTTTTTCTCTATTTTTCCAAAGTTTAAAAAATGCTTCTTGAGCCAAATCTTCAGACTCTGTTATACAACCACATTTTTTATATAAAAAGTGGATTAACTTTTGAAAGTTTCCAGAGTATAATGCTGAAAAAGTAGTTTCGTTACAATAAAATTCTTGCATGATAGTTTTTGTTTATTACGTTTACTTAATGATTCAATATGTCTTTTACAACATGTTGAATTACTACCTACAAGATTGTCTTTTGCATCCAAAGAGAGACTAATTATATTATCTCTATTTTTTATTGACAATCCAAATTTAAATCAAGCTTTTGGAATAAAAAAATGAATTGTAATAATTCAATAGTATCCCCCATATACTAGAATTTAGTTTCTAGGGGAAAACACCCATTAAATTTACATTTCATACTTTTATTATACTTGAAGGATAAATTACGTTGCAAGAATGCTGCATAATTTTTAGAAAAAAGATGTTTTATGATAATTAGGATTTCTATTTAATATTAAGAATCGCTCAATTTGGTATTATTCTGCTAATAAGTTAATCAACCATTGAAGTTCGGTAGTAGAAATATTATTCTGTTCTGATTTTTCATAAATATCCATCAAGAAAACACTATATACTTACAATTCTAACATAAGTAATCAATCTGGCACCTGCTCGTTTACCTTTTCCTGTGCTTGTAATAGACATTCTAATTTTGTAACAACCTTTGCCTATATGAATTCCAAAAGTAGGATTTTCTTCAAGTAGATCAATAATTTCTAAAAGGTCATCTTTAATCGAAGCATGTTTTTTTAATAGCTTTTTTATTTTTTTCTCAAAAGGTTCGGTAGCTATTACATTATAGCTCATTTAATAATTGCTTTGCAAATTTTAATTTCTTTTTTCCTTGTACATGGAGTTTTACATCATTGAAAGCATCTGCTAAATCAGAAACCATTTGGCTAATACCTTCATCATTCACTTCTTTAATTATGGTTGCATATTCTAAACTCTCAACCATGTGAATGAAATGAGGGATTTGTTTTTTCTCTTTTATGTCAACTTTTAATTTCATATGATATATGTTTAGACTTCGTTAATTATTAGGTTAAGATGCATATAACAAACAAACAAATAAAATAATTTCCTTAAGCTGAAAGATAGTGAATAATTATAAAAACGTTATGTTATTTATTGTCCCTATTGAATGTCATCCAATATGATTCTGTATTTTATCCGCTACATATACTCCTTTTATATCATGCATTCCTAAAACATTAATACTCGTTAGGTGGTTTTCAATAAGTATAAATTACTTCTCGTATTAATTTGTAGTTTTGCTATTATTCTATCTAAATCATTACTATTAGGCTATTATCATACATATCATTAAAGTTGTCACTTACTTGCATTGTTTGTTTCATGGCCCACAATTTATTTGCCCATGAGACAAGAGACACCACAAAAAACTTTAGCTTAACAGCTTTCCCCCTTGTATATTATTTACCCGAATCAAGCTTTGGGTTTGGCGGAGCTAGTATTGCTACTTTTAGATTTAAAGGCGAATTACCTGAAAGCAGACCATCGTCTTTTCAGCTCGGTGCGACTTATACATTAAAGAAGCAAATTCTGTTGTTTATGCCTTTTGAACTCTATAAAAACAATGAAATGTATCGATTGGTTGGAGAATTAGGTTATTTCAAGTACTTCTACAATTTTTATGGCATTGGTTCCGATTCTAAATTGAGTGATTTAGAAAATTATGACGTAAAATTTCCGAGGGTTAGGGCAACATTTTTAACAAAAATACAAGGCTCATTTTCTATAGGTGCTACCTATCAGTTAGACCATATGCGGATTACTAAGATTGAAAACGGTGGTATACTTGACATCGAGCAGCCCGTGGGGTCAAATGGAGGATTTCTTTCTAATGTAGGAATACAATTGCTCTACGACACTAGAGATAACGTATTCTACCCATACAAAGGAAGTTATGCACAATTTGATATATTAACGAGTGCAAAGGTATTAGGGTCTGATTTTAACTATAGAAAATTTATCTTAGACACGAGGAAATTTTTTCAAACTGGCGAAAAGTCTGCGATAGGATTTCAGTTTTATACTGGAGCAATATTTGGTGATGTGCCATTTTTTGACCTCTTTTTTTATGGTACTCCGCTAATTGGTCGAGGTATAGGAGATCGACGATTTATGGATAAAAATATATATGCTTTTCAGACAGAATATAGATTTCCAATATACAAGAGATTTGGAGGTGTTGTGTTCGGAACTTTAAACTCCATATCAAGTAAATATCTCCAGTTTGATGATGCTAATTTAACTCCAAGTATTGGCGCCGGTATTAGAATCAATGTCAATAAAAAAGAAAGAAACCAAGTTAGAATAGATGTGGGTTATAATCGAGAAGGGATAAATTTTTATGCTACAGCTTCCAATGCATTTTAAGCAATGGATCAACAGTTTAAACACAAAGATAGACCCATTGCGACGGAGTTGAGGTTGTACAAAGTTTCAAACATAGAGCAAGCCATAAACTGTATCAAGCTTTTGCCATATGGTCGAAATCTGCATCGTTCCGGATATTTAGACATTCTACAAGAACAAAAAGGGACCTGTAGCTCCAAACATGCCTTTATCAAATCTTTAATTGATGAACAAGAAATATTAGGTTGGGATTTAATCTTAAGTCTTTACAGGATGAACAGCCGAAATACACCTAAGGTCAAAGAAGTATTAGATCATTACAATATCGATTATATTCCTGAAGCTCATACCTATTTAAAGTGTGGAGAACATAGATTTGACTTAACTTTTGCTGATTCTAGCTTTGAAAAGATTAAGGACGATATTCTACTAGAATTAGCTATCGAACCCTCTATGATAGTTGATTTTAAAGTAGATTACCACAAAAACTATCTCCATGACTGGCTTTTAAATGAGAAATTAAACTTTACCTTTGATGAGATTTGGTCGATCAGAGAGCAATGCATTTTAAAACTATCAGAATGACAGCAAGATTAGAATATAAATTAAAAGCGTTTGAAAGGATATTGGGTATCATGGATGATCTTCGTGAAAAATGTCCTTGGGATAGGAAGCAAACAATGGAATCTCTCAGAAATCTTACGATAGAAGAAACCTACGAATTGGTAGATGCCATCACTGAAAATGACATGGATGGAGTAAAGGAAGAGGTAGGAGACCTGCTACTTCATACGATATTCTACGCTAAAATAGGGGAAGAAAAAGGAGCATTTGATATTGGTGATGCCATTAATGCTTTGAGTGAAAAACTCATAGAAAGACACCCTCATATTTATGGTGACGTAATCGCTGAGGATGAAGAGGCAGTGAAAAGAAATTGGGAACAAATCAAAATGAAAACGGGTAATAAAGCATTATTAAGCGGCGTCCCGAATGCTTTGCCTGCTATGATAAAAGCCTACAGGATGCAAGAAAAAACAGCTCAAGTTGGATTCGAATGGGAAACCAAAGAACAAGTGTGGGATAAAGTGACTGAAGAAATCGACGAATTACACGAAGCGATAGCATCGAAGGATCAAGATCACATTGAAGAGGAATTTGGAGATGTATTGTTTTCTATGATAAATTATGCAAGATTTATCAAGGTAGATCCCGAAACTGCATTAGAAAAGATCAACCGTAAGTTTAAATCTAGATTTGAATACATTGAAAATAATGCAGGCAGACCTTTATCTGAGATGACTTTGGAAGAAATGGATGTCTTGTGGAATGAAGCCAAGATTAAATTGTAGTATGATTTTAAGGAAGGTTTATATATTAATTGCGACTCTATTGGTAATAATTCAGATTTCTTGTAAAGAAGGTGAATCTAGCAATGCAAAAGTATTCATTTACAATCAGCCAAATCCTATAACTTCACTTGACCCTGCATTTGCCAAGGCACAAAACAATATCTGGGCGATAAATCATTTATTTGATGGATTAGTCGCATTAGACGACTCGCTCAATGTGATACCTGCAATAGCCAAGTCTTGGGAAGTTACAAACGAAGGTAAGACTTTGAAATTCTACCTCAGAAATGATGTTTATTTCCATGAAAATGAATGTTTTGGTGCCAATAAAACACGATCGGTAACCGCTCATGATGTAAAATTTAGCCTAGACCGATTGTTGGATGCAAAAGTAAATTCTCCCGGATCTTGGTTATTTACCGATAAGATAGGGAATTTACCCATATTCGAAGTTCAAGACGATGCTACTTTTATACTTAATTTAAAGAATGCTTTCATGCCTATTTTGGGTATACTGACCATGCAATATTGCTCCATTACATGCCCAGAAGCGATTGAATATTATGGAGATGATACCAGATCACATCCAGTTGGAACAGGTCCATTTATGTTAAAAAGGTGGGAAGAAAACCAAGCATTGTTCCTTCAGCGTAATGATAAATATGCATTACCCAGAACAGATAACATAGAGTATATAAAAACAACATTTATTACAGACAAGCAGATTGCGATGTATGAGATGCTACAAGGTAAGTTGGATTTTATTTCGGGACTAGAATCTTCCTTTGTCAACGAACTATTAACCAGAGATGGTCAATTAAAACCAGATAAACAAAACAAAATCCAATACAATCGAACACCGTATCTAAATATGGAATATTTGGGTATAAATATGCAACTTGCTGCCTCACATCCATTTTTATCACAAAAGTCCTTTAGACAAGCTTTAAACTATGCCATTGACAAAGAATTAATGCTTCGTTCACTTAGAAACAGCGTTGGTAGGCCAGCTAACTCCGGATTTATCCCAGCAGGATTGCCTTCACATAATGACAGCCTTGTCCAGGGATATAAATACAATCAAGAGAAAGCACAAAAACTACTTGCAGCGTCAAAATATGATGGAAGTATCATCACAATCACAACAAATAACGAGTATTTGGACATCTGTACATTCGTCAGTAAGCAATGGGAAAACATAGGGATTAAATCAAAAATCGAAGTATCTGAAAGTGCTGTATTAAGAGATGGAATGCGTAAATCAGCAATTCAGATGTTTAGAGCTTCGTGGATAGCGGATTACCCAGATGGAGAAAGCTTTTTGTGTATGTTTTATAGTATTAATCCATCACCACCTAACTATACTAATTTTAAAAATGAACAGTTTGACCAGTTATACGAACGATCATTGGAAGAAAGTAACCCTGCTGATAGAATCACACTATACCAGCAAATGGATAAAATAATTATTGAAGAGTCTCCTGTGATATTCTTGTTTTATGATGAATCCTCAGTCTTTTACAATCGTCGAATTCAAGGTTTTACAAATAACGGATTGAATTTATGGAATACAGGGTTTGTTCTGAATGATAAAATGTTTAAATGATTAAATGCTTGAATTGTTGAATGCTCAAATGATAAAATATACTCAAAATTATAAATGCCAATTGGCCAAAAAACAAACTAGCTAAAATGCCAATCAATGTCAGAACATCGCCACTTTATCATACATAAACCATTTAATTATCACAGTCAGTTTGTGTTGGTGAATAATAAGAAAAAACAATTGCTTGGAGAACTATATGTCTTTCCTGACGGGACGATGTCAATCGGTAGATTGGATAAAGACTCAGAAGGCCTACTGTTTTTAACTACGGATGGGATGATGAGCCAGATAGTGAGGAGTAAGAAAGTCGAAAAAGAATATTATGTCCAAGTCGATGGGATCATGACCTATGAGGCATTAGAAATAATGAAAGCTGGTGTAGAAATCGGCTTTGATGGAGAAAAGTATCTGACTAAAAAATGTGAGGCAAGCATCTTAGCCGAAAGACCTAATTTCCCGCCTAGAATTAAAAAGATACGTGATGAACGGCATGGCCCAACATCTTGGGTTTCCATTATCTTAAAAGAAGGCAAGTTTAGACAAGTACGGAAAATGACCGCTGCAGTAGGTTTTCCTACTCTTAGACTGTTCAGAGTTAGAATCGGAAATGAACTATTGGGCGATATGCCCGCAGGAGAGGTGAGAGAAGTAGAAGGATTTGACTTGTAATCATATGCCATGTTGTTCAATTTTGCTAGTTTTCTGTTTCTTATTTTATAATTTTTATCCTCTTTCGAAAACGTTTTTATCTTAGTAAGACTCTATGTAAATG
>JBBKVK010000275.1:0-22850 GCA_037968395.1 Saprospiraceae bacterium
CACGCCGTGAAGCACTAGATCCTAAGTCTAGCATGTCTACCAATTTCATCACACCCGCAAATAATTACCCCAATTCTTCATTTGGACTGCAAAGATATTATAAAATATGAAATATCAAATAGGTGGTTGAAAAAAGATTTAAATGAGCTGTAGAAAGAAAGCCAATAAATCTTTTTGGTTTTCTTCGCATAAACACTAAAATTGGACTAATGTGGAATCTGATTCCATATTAGTCCACTAGTTATCCCTTTTAGAAAAAAATATACTTTATAAACTATCAACCATCGCTCCTAAACATTTTAGATTAGAGTTGTTTTTATTATAATCTCCTCTATCTTTGGTTATCAATATTTATAAATAAATGGCATGAGTGCTCAGGTAATAACTAAATCAGTAATCGCAAAAGATATATCGTTCATCAATGATAGAAACGGACCCACATTAGGCAGCAAATAAGATAAAAGACTCGCTCAATGGTACTAGTCTTAGATCAAATAGCTAAAGCCCAAACTCTACGAAATTTTCTTTTCTTTCCTTCATTTAATGTAACTATTCAGGTGTACTCCCTAATCTCATGATTTTGTCACTATTTTTGCTTTTTGCAGACATAAATACCGCCAAAACACATAGGTTTACATGCATTTGGTGCTTTAAAAACCAGATTCTAAAATAATTTGACCCTTCTAGGGTCAATAGCTGAATAGTTACCATTTAATACTTTTTTTTTTAGAAAATCTATAAATCATACCTTCTATTAAAATAATATTATTTTACTTTGCACTTCAATTTAGAATAAATGAAATTTAATACTCAAACATGTTGGTGGCTTTCTTCTAATCCAGATATGGAATCTAGGTAAGCTTACTTGTTTGTACAACATATACAAAGGCTTGTCGGAATTCCGACGAGCCTTTTTTAATTTAATGCAATATGAAAATAAAAGTAAATACTGTCAATACACTAGCGGACCTGCATACGCCTGTGGCTCTTTTCTTAAAGATTAGGAATCACTTTCCTGAGGTACTCCTACTTGAGAGTTCTGATTATTCTAGTAAAGAAAATGCACAGTCACTTATCTGCTTTGACTTATTGTCAAGTATCGAAATAAATAATGGAACCACAAAAGTAAAAAATGTTGTTTCCAAAGCCACTACTAAAACTCCTACCACCGATGCAGTTAGAGATGTAGAAACCTTCATGGAGTCTATCACACGGAATAAAGAAGATAGTGCAAATGGTATATTTGGATTCACCGCTTATGATGCCGTCAAGTATTTTGAAAAAAACCTCTACAATAAAAAGCCTGGAACTGACTTCCCAGATATAAAGTATGGCTTTTATAGATACATCATTTTAATAGATCATTTCAGAGATCAAATGCGTTTAATTGAGAATTGTCCTGAGGGTGCACAGAGTAATCTTCACAGTATTCAAAACTTGATTCAGCGCCAAGATGTAACTAACTTTTCATTTAATTTAGTTGGAGAGGAATCTGTGAATATATCTGAAGAACAATTTAAGAAAAATGTAACAAAGTGCAAGGAACACTGTAAACGAGGAGATGTTTTTCAGGTAGTTCCTTCTCGTCAATTTAGTATTGGTTTTAAAGGAGATGAATTTAATGTGTACAGACAACTTCGATCCATTAACCCTTCGCCTTACCTATTTTACTTTGATTATACCGATTATAAAATATTTGGATCTTCACCAGAAGCACAAATAAAAGTCAATGGATCACATGCAGAGATTCATCCTATAGCAGGCACTGTAAAAAGAACAGGAGATGCAAAATCTGACTCGGAAAATGCAAAGCTATTATTTGATGATCCGAAAGAGAATGCAGAGCACATCATGTTAGTTGATCTTGCGAGAAATGATCTGAGTAAACATTGCTCTAAGGTGGTAGTGGATAAATATAAAGAGGTACAATATTTCAGTCATGTGATACACCTCACTTCTGTTGTAAAAGGGCAGATTAACAAAGGCACATCACCCTATCAGATCATGGCAGACACCTTCCCAGCAGGTACACTTTCGGGTGCTCCAAAACACAAGGCAATTAGCATTATAGAAGGCTTAGAGCCAGCCCACAGAGGATTTTATGGTGGAGGAATCGGCATGATAGGGTTTGACAACAGCTTGAATCACGCCATTATCATTAGGAGTTTTTTAAGTCAAAACAACATTCTAAAAATACAAGCTGGAGCAGGAATAGTTATAAAATCTGATGAAGAAAGCGAACTCCAAGAAGTGAATAATAAGTTAGGAGCATTGAAAAAAGCCCTGAATCAAACAACATAAAAGGATATGAAAAACAAAACAATCATAATAGACAATTACGATTCTTTTACTTATAACCTAGTGCATATTGTAGAAGAACTAACAGGTGATAAGGTAACTGTAGTTAAAAATGATGAAGTAGATTTTGACACTCTGCATGAGTATTCTCACATCATATTATCACCTGGACCAGGCATACCAGAAGAAGCAGGCGACCTCAAAAAAGTCATTGAAGTGATGGCTCCTACTAAAAAAATATTGGGTGTTTGCCTTGGGCTACAAGCTATGGGGGAAGTATTTGGTGCTAAGCTAAAGAACTTAAATGACGTCTTTCACGGGATGAGGACATTGATGTATCAAACTGAACTAAAGAGTCCAATTTTTGAAGGTATCGCTGATGAATTTTATGCAGGAAGATACCACTCTTGGGTTATTGATAATCAATCAGATACTAATTCATTTAAAATAAATGCAATCGATGCAGACGGCGAAATCATGGCTATAACTCACAATCAGTTTCAGAGTTACGGAGTACAATTTCATCCAGAATCAATCATGACAGACGATGGTAAGTTGATGATTCAAAACTTCCTAAACACTTAAATATGAAACACATACTTAATAAATTATACGATCATCAGCAGCTTACCAAGGAGGAAGCTAAAGGAGTCTTAACTAACATATCAAATGACAGTTATAACCCCTCTCAAATAGCGTCATTTATCACAGTATACCTGATGAGAGGCATATCTGTAGAAGAGCTAAAAGGGTTTAAAGAAGCGTTACTGGAGCTAGCAATTCCGTTTGATGTCAGAGGTCAAGACACCATCGATTTATGTGGTACAGGAGGAGATGGTAAAAACACCTTTAATATATCAACATTAGCGTCTTTTGTAGTAGCTGGAGCTGGATACAAAGTGGTCAAACATGGTAACTATGGTGTCTCGTCCGTAAGTGGATCAAGTAATGTTATAGAATCTTTTGGATACAAATTTACCAACGATGAAAATACTTTGTTACGTCAATTAGATGACTGTAATATCTGTTTCTGCCATGCTCCACTATTTCATCCAGCCTTGAAAGGTGTAGGACCAATACGGAGAGAACTGGGCGTTAAAACATTCTTTAATATGTTGGGTCCTTTGGTCAATCCTGCACAACCCAATCACCAGTTGGTCGGCGTTTTTAATTTAAAACTTGCCAAGCTATACAAATACCTACATGAGGAGATGGACAAGAAGTATAAAATCGTCCACAGTTTAGACGGCTATGATGAAATATCACTAACGGCTGATGCTCAAATAATAAGTAATCAAGGCGATTCGCTTGTATCTCCGGAAGACTTTGGCATGAATATCTTGAGTCAATCTGAAATATTTGGAGGAGACACCATAGAGTCAGCAGCTAAAATATTCAAATTGGTCTTAGAAAATAAATCAACAGTCGCTCAAAAGAATGTCGTTGTAGCAAATGCAGCCTTGGCTATTCAATGTTTCGAACAAGAAGCATCACTTAACGATTGCACACTTACAGCATTAGAATCTATCGAAAACGGAAAAGCACTTCATTCTTTTCAATCACTGTTAAACTAAACATCCATGAATATATTAAATGATATCATAGCCCAAAAACGAATCGAAGTAAAGGATCGTAAAGAAGTAAATCCAATAATATCCTTAGAAAGGTCTATTTACTTTGAAACTCCATGTATATCCTTATCCGAGTATATCAAAAGATCAGATAAATGCGGAATCATTGCAGAATTTAAGAGAAAATCACCTTCAAAACCCAATATCAACTTGTATGCTGACCCGAAGGAGGTAAGTATTGGATATATGCAATCTGGGGCTTCGGCTATATCCGTGCTCACAGACGAGCTTTTCTTTGGTGGATCAAGCAAGGATTTAACAACTGTTAGAACGTATAATTATGCACCTATCTTAAGAAAAGAATTCATCATCGACGAATACCAAATTATCGAAGCTAAATCTATCGGAGCAGATGCAATTCTACTAATTGCAGAGATATTAAGTAAAGAGCAAATCAATGAGCTTGCTAAATTTGCTCAGACGCTTGGTTTAGAAGTGTTGCTTGAACTCCACAGTAAGAATCAATTGGATAAAATCACTTCCAAGATTAACATAGTAGGCGTCAATAATCGAAACTTAGATACATTCGAGACTGATATCCAGTTTTCTTTAGATTTACTTGATCAGTTGCCAAAAGAAAAAGTATTAATTTCTGAGAGCGGAATCAAATCTGCCACAGAAGCTGCTCAACTTAAAAAAGCTGGATATGATGGCTTTCTAATAGGAGAACAATTTATGAAAAATCATTCTCCAGCTGAGGCTTGTAAAGATTTTGTAATTGACTTAAAATCACAATTAGTATGATCATAAAAGTTTGTGGACTCATAGAAAACGAAAATGCCCTTGAAGTCTCTGAATTAGGCGTAGATCTGTTAGGAATCAATTTTTACAGGGACTCATCTAGATACATAGAAGAAACTGTTTTTGAAGGTATTTTTACTCCAATCGTTGGAGTGTTTGTGAATTCTTCCTATGATTATATTCTTGAAATGATCGACAAGCACAACCTATCATATGTACAACTGCATGGCGACGAAACACCAGAATTTGCCAGTATGCTAAATGAAGAGATTCCAGTTATTAAAGCCATTGGGATTCAGACTCGATTAGACATGGAAATAGCAGAAGCTTATACGGATGTCGAATACTTACTTTTTGATAAAAAATCAAAGATGTATGGAGGCACTGGAAATAAATTTGATTGGAGTTTAATCGCTGAATATAAAGGCGATGTTCCTTTTATGATAGCAGGGGGAATTGCACCAGAAGATTACGAAATTATCAACAATTTCACTCACGAACTCTTTGAAGGAATAGATATAAATAGCCAATTTGAGACCTCTCCAGGTATAAAAAACGTCTCATTGATTGAAGCTTTTCTGACTAAGGTCCGATAATATAACATTGAACATAAATTTATAAACCAGCAAACGATGAAGTCATTATTGAACATAGATAAAGCAACATTCTAGATATGGAATCATATAAACATCCTAATAAAGATGGTTTCTACGGCGATTTTGGTGGAGCCTTCATTCCAGAAATGTTGTATAGGAATATTGAAGAGCTACAAGCCTGCTATATAGAAATTCTAAAAGAGCCAGCTTTCGTAGCAGAATTTGAATCCTTGCTTAGAGATTACGTAGGTAGGCCATCTCCACTATATAAGGCAGATAAACTATCTAAAAAATATGGAGCCAACATATACTTAAAAAGAGAGGACCTCAATCATACTGGAGCTCATAAAATTAATAATACAATAGGTCAAATATTGATCGCTCAGCGACTTGGTAAGAAGCGTATTATTGCAGAGACTGGAGCAGGTCAACATGGAGTTGCCACAGCAACAGTTTGTGCTCTTAAAGGTTTAGAATGCCATGTGTATATGGGAGCGGTAGATATAGAAAGGCAAGCACCAAATGTCGCTAGAATGCAAATGCTAGGAGCAACCGTAATTCCCGCAGAATCTGGTTCTAAAACATTAAAGGATGCTACGAATGAAGCTATTAGAGATTGGATTAACAACGTTGAAGACACACATTATATCATTGGTTCAGCAATAGGACCGCATCCCTACCCTGATTTGGTAACAAAATTACAATCCATTATTAGTGTTGAAATAAGGAGTCAGCTTTTGGAAAAAACAGGCAAAAACACTCCAGATTATATAGTAGCTTGTGTTGGTGGTGGTTCGAATGCAGCTGGAGCTTTTTATGATTTTCTAGATGATGAATATGTACAACTAATATTGGCAGAAGCAGCAGGTAAAGGCATTGATTCTGGAGAATCTGCCGCTACAAGTATTCTTGGAAGTAAAGGCATTATCCATGGTTGCATGACCTTATTAATGCAAGATCTTGATGGTCAGATTATCGAACCCTATTCTTTATCTGCAGGGCTAGATTATCCGGGAATTGGACCACTTCATGCCCATTTAATCACTTCTAAAAGAGCAAAAGTATATGCAGCCACTGATGACGAGGCAATGCAAGCAGTATTTGAGTTGTCTAGAGAAGAAGGCATTATCCCTGCTCTAGAAACAGCTCATGCACTGGCAATCTTAAAGCATTTAGATTTGAAAGAAACGGACAATGTGATAGTATCTCTTTCTGGAAGAGGAGATAAAGACCTGAATACTTTTATCAATTATCAAAAAGAATTGAAATGAAGAGATTGACTCAATTATTTACAAATTCTACGCATCCAATCTTAAATATATACTTTACGGCTGGATATCCTGAGCTAGAAGCTACTGTGCCTATAATACACAGTCTCAAAGCTTCTGGAGCAGATATCATAGAATTAGGAATCCCCTACTCTGACCCATTGGCAGATGGAAAGACCATTCAAGAAAGTAGTGCTAAAGCATTAAAAAATGGGATGAATTTGAGGATACTTTTTGATCAAGTAAAACAGGTAAGGTCTGAAGGAAATGATATTCCAATTATACTCATGGGTTATTACAATCAAATGCTACAATTTGGTGTAGAAAACTTTCTTAAAGAATGTCAAAAGGCAGATATTGATGGATTAATCATACCTGATTTACCTATGACTATCTATGAAGTTGAATACAAGACTTTATTCGAGAAATACAAAATTGGTATCACCTTTTTAATAACTCCAGATACTTCAGAAGGAAGAATACGACTAGCAGACAGACTATCAACGTCCTTTATCTATGTGGTATCACAATCTAGTATTACTGGCAATACAAACAAAATAAACGAAAAACAACTTTCGTATTTCAATAAAATTAAGAACTCAAATTTACAAACTCCAACTCTAATCGGATTTGGAATATATAACAACGATACTTTTTTAAGAACAAGTCAATATAGCAATGGAGCGATTATAGGTTCAGCTTTTATCAGGCATTTAGCTGATCATGGTTATAGTGAAGAATCAATAATGTCGTTTGTTCATTCCATTCTCAAATAAAAACAATTATTAACATGATTCTACAAATAGATAAAAACAGTCAAAATCTTGATAAGATCATAGAAACAATAAAGAAATTGAAGTACAAACCTCAAGAAATTGTTTCTACGCAACATGGGCAGTATATTGTCTGTATCGGCAAAGCACAAATAGACATTAGGCAATTGGGACATATGGAAGGAGTCCTTGATATTCATAGGGTTGATGATGCTTTTAAACTGGTCTCATCACAATGGAAAGTAGGCAAAACTACCATCGATTTAGGTGATGATGTTAAAATTGGAAACGGTCATTTTCAAATCATGGCAGGTCCATGTAGCATTGAAGATGAACAACAAGTAGCTGATACACTTGAACATCTAAGCCAAAAAAATATAAAAATTATGAGAGGTGGAGTGTACAAACCTCGATCTTCACCATATAGCTTTAGAGGACTAGGCATAGAAGGACTCAAGATGTGGTATGAACAGACAAAGCCTAGAGGCATGAAGATCATAACGGAAGTAATGGATGTTGCTCAAATCGAAGGCATGTACCCTTATATTGATATCTTTCAAGTGGGAGCTCGTAACAGTCAGAATTTTAACTTATTAGATGCATTGGGCAAAGTAGACAAACCAGTCATGCTAAAGCGAGGAATATCGGGTACAATAGAGGAGTTACTGCAATCAGCAGAGTACATCTTTGCTAACGGAAATGAAAAGATTTTACTTTGTGAACGAGGAATACGATCATATGAGACTGCCTATAGAAACACTATGGACATTAATGCGATACCTATCCTTCGAGAAAAATCACATTTACCCGTAATAGCAGATCCGTCTCATGGTATAGGCTTAAGAAAACATGTAGATAAAATCTCGCTAGCATCCGTCGCAGCTGGAGCAGATGGTGTCATTATGGAGGTGCATTCTTGTCCAGAAAAAGCCGCTTCTGATGGTCAGCAAACCTTAGATTTTGATCAAAGCAATAAATTGATAGAGAAAATGAGATTGGTCAGAGGAATATTATAAAATAGCCTTCTATCTCAAAATATTCCTATATTTGTGGACTAACAATTTACTTAATAATCACATTAAAAATTAAAGATATTATATGATCATAGATGTACATACCCATATAAACAATTACCATGAAGACCGAGTAGTTTCTTTAGAAGACTGTCTTAATAGATTGACTGACAATATGGAAGAACACCACATTGATTATTCTTTAGTGTTGACTTCTTATAAAGTAAACGAACACAGACCTAGTACATCTAAAGTAGTAAATGCTATTAGTGGCAGGAGTAATTTAGGCGTTGTAGCTGGTATTAGCTATTTACACTACAACCATAGGGATCTTCGTGAACTTAGTGAGTTTTTAGATGCTGGGTTGGTAAAAGGGCTTAAACTATATCCAGGATATGAGCCATTCTACCCTGCTGATATTAGACTAAAAGTAATTTATGATATGGCAACCGAGTATCAAGTACCGGTAATGTTCCATTCGGGTGACACTTATGCTCCTACTGGAAAGATTAAGTACTCACATCCGATTCACATTGACGATGTCGCAGTGGATTTTCCTGACTTGAAGATTGTCATTTGTCATGTCGGTAACCCTTGGATTAAAGATTGTATGGAAGTGGTTTATAAAAACGAACATGTATATACAGACTTCTCTGGTCTAGTATTGGGAGACTTTTCTGATAAATTTGAGAGGTACATGAAAAAAGAGTTGGAAGAAATGATAACGTATGCTGGAGATCCTAAATATCTGCTCTACGGCACAGATTGGCCAATTTCTAATATGGGCTCATACCTCAAATTTGTAAAGCAATTAGATTTGCCTGATGAAAAGAAAGAACTCATCCTTTGGAAAAATGCGGTTGAATTGTTCAACATTGATGTGGACACTATTGGGAAATAGTAATATTATTTTCAAGTGATAACTTTGTGTTTTGATTGTCTATTTCTAAAAGACAATCGTATCTTTATACCTTAAAATAATCAACCATGAGATTTTTTACTCTTTTATTACTTTTTGCTACAACATCACTTTTTGCTCAAGATACATTATCGGTACAAGGTTTCAACTTCGAATCTACTACTAGGGATTCTATGATCTCTTTTCCAGAAGGTGATCACAATGGGTACGAAAAGATATTAATGTACTACACTATGAGGTGTAAAGACGGCTTAGTCTCTACTGGATCAGATAGAAATAGAGGTTGTGGTGAATGGGATTATAGTTGTAATACTAGTATTATAGATTCTACATTGGTTGATTCTCTCTTATTATTGCATCCTTCAGTCATTGTGCAAGGCTGGCCAGCTACTGAGCTGTTTCCTTTTGTCTCTTCTCCAACTTATTCCTATTACCAAAGAGAATTATTAAATACAAAAGTTACTACTACTACTGACTTAAAATCTATAGAAACAGGTACAGAAATGACATTGAATGACCACCTTTTTGGCAATCAAAAACAGAATAAATACCTAATCTGGATAAGCCAAGATGAACTTAATAGCCTAGGCAGTAATAAAATAAATGCTTTAAAGCTTAAAGACGTTTCAGATGCAGAGTCTATCGATTTTTTAAACATACAAGTCATATCTACCACTTCAAACGATTTTAGTTATTCAACATTTTTAGCGAGTTCACCAATTGAAGTGTTTAATGACAATGTAAATGCTACAGATCTAGCTTCAGGCCAACTCACATTTAATAAAGATTTTGAATTTGTAGCGGGCGAAAATATAATCATTGAATTGTCATACACTACAAATAGTAAATCAAAGACAACTACTCTTTCTTCTACTGATAATATGGTGATGTCTAGCCTCTACCATGAAGGTCAAGATCAATACGCTTGGTTTGCCCCTAATACAATTGAGATTGACAATGGAGATTACACCAGTATTAATAATGAAATTTCCATAGCATTTTGGGCTTATGGCAATAATGCTCTTCCAGCAAACACATCTAGCATTCACGGAATTGACGCAGGAGGAAATAGGCAGATCAATATTCACCTGCCGTGGTCAAATTCTAGAATTTATTGGGATTGTGGAGCTGCAGGAGCCGCTTATGATAGGATAGACAAGGCAGCAACTACGGAAGAAATCAAAGGAAAATGGAATCATTGGGTATTTACAAAAAATGCTACAAGTGGCAACATGTCAATATATTTAAATGGAGAATTGTGGCACAGTGCTGTTGGCAAGACAAATCCAATTAGCCTTAAAGGTATAGTTATCGGTAGTAACGAAGCAGGAGGTAATCCATACCTAGGTGGACTCGATGATATTATGGTTTTCAATAAAGAATTGACACTTGCAAGTATCAAAAATATAATGAATCAAAGGGTAACAGCAAACCATCCTGATTATGCATCAATGGTTTTACATTATGATTTTAATTACTTAAATGACACAAACATAATAGATCATTCTAATAAAAGCAATAACGGCAATTTTGCATCTAAACCAGTTAGTAGAGTATTAAGAGGGCAAGAAATGTTCAAAGATTTCACTAGTTCTACCATGAGAATCAATGCAGAAATAATAAGTGCAACTTTTAATAAAACGGTGACCTCTTCTACGATTCTTGATTCTATTCAAAATCTACCGTACGGGGTAACGCCATATCATATAGAAGGAACTAATCTTATAAAAGACCAAACCGAATGTCTTTGGTTGGCTGGTGAAATGCCTGTTTATAATACATTGGGGATGCAAATAAGCACAGTTACAATACCAGAAGAAGGATTTATATTTGGAGAGGAACTTGAATATTACTCAAAAAGACCTGCAAAATTTGAATTACTTAGTTTTGTTACACCATATGGTATTAACCTAAACTTTGGAGATGGAGGTAAGACTTGGATCTTTGATGTGACAGATTTTGGACCGATCCTGAAAGGCAAAAAGAGGTTGTTAATGGATAGAGGTGGCCAATGGCAGGAAGATATGGATATTCAATTCAAATTTATCAAAGGTACTCCTACGCGAAATGTCAAAAGCATTCAGCAAATATGGCCGGTAGATGCTGTTAATTATACCAACATTCAAAACAATACTAGATTTGAGCCAAGGTTTATACCGGTGGAAAGTGACTTAGGTAGTGCAAAACTGAGACTAGCGATTACTGGTCATGGCCAGGAAGGTGAATTTATCTCTAGGAATCACTGGGTAAACATTAACAGTGGCAGCAATAGGATTGAATGGAGTGTTTGGAAAGAATGTGGTTTTAACCCGATTTACCCTCAAGGGGGAACATGGGTGTATGATAGAGCTGGATGGTGTCCAGGAGCTCCTACCGATATACAAGAACATGAGATAATCGAAACGATTAAAGGAAAGAGTGAAATGAAAATTGACTACGGGATCAATAGTGGGTCTGGAGACAGTAGATATATTGTAAATACTCAATTGGTGAAATATGGTCTGATGAATTTTAAAAACGATGTAGCAATCCAACAAATAAAATCTCCTTCTTCGTATGTAGAATTTGCTAGAATCAACCCAGTTTGTAGCAATCCAATAATAATAGTAAAAAACAATGGATCAGAACCGATTACGTCATTCCTAGTAGAATATGGGGTTGAAGGTACGAGTTCTCAATTTTATACGCATAATGAGACTATCGCTCCATTAGAAAGTAAAGAAGTGGTTTTACCATCATTTGCAGAAGGAAGATGGCTCAGAGGGGATACTTTTTTTGCTAGAGTTTCTGAGCCTAATGGCAGTGCAGATGAGTATCCATTTAACGATAAGATGAAAAGTACTTTTAGCGTAGTTCCTCATCTGGACAACAGCATCATTATTCGAGTAACTACAAATGGAGCACCACATGAAAACAAATGGTATGTAAGAGATGAAAATGGGCAAACAATATTTTCAAAGACTTCTCAAATCAATGCATTTACAACTTATGACGATACCTTGTCTAATTTAGATGGCTGTTATACTTTTCAAGTCACGGATTCTGACAATGATGGGATAAGCTGGTGGGCAAATAATGATGGAACAGGTAATGTAAGAATACGAAGCATTAATGAGCCTTGGGTTGTGTTACAGCCTGACTTTGGTGGTGAAATCTCCTATTCATTTACTGCAGGCACACTTACTAGCACTAATGACCAAAACTATTCAGAAACTAAAGTTGTTGTGTATCCAAATCCTTCAATAGGGACTTTTACTTTTGAATTAGAAGGAATCCAAGAAGCAGAATTGGTGGTGTATGATCAAATTGGTAAAGCAATAAAAAGCGAAAAGCGAATAGCGCTCAATGAATCATACGATGAAATCTCTGTTGATTTAAGTGATTTTAAAACAGGGATATACTATGCAGTCATAAACTCTGATAAAGGAAGAATAATCAAAAAGTTAATTAAAATCTAAGTGGAAAAGTATATTTAGAATATTATTCGAAAAGAATTAAAATAAAATGAGTTTAGCAATTATTTTGGCCTGACTTCAATAAGCGATTGCAATAATAAGTATTTTGATTGTATTCCAATTTGGCAAATAGTAATGACAGTATTCTAAAGTAGAATTGACTAATCCATAAATTTAACCTTGAGTTAAATTTATGGATTATTTTATTGATATTTAAAACATTAGGTGTATTTTTACACATCATTAAAGCACAAACACATTCAGATGAAAATATTAGTTTGCATAAGCAAAACTCCCGACACAACATCTAAAATCAGCTTTTCAGCAGATGGCAAAGAATTCAATTCAGATGGAATCACCTTCATAATGAATCCATATGATGAATGGTATGCACTTGTTAGAGCTCTTGAATTAAAAGAAAAATTAGGCGGTACAGTTTCTGCTATCCATATTGGAGATGCATCTGGAGACATCATAGTAAGGAAAGCATTGGCGATAGGAGCGGATAATGCTATAAGAGTAGATGGTAATCCTACATCAGCATTATACACAGCTACCCAAATTTATGATCATGCTAAAGATAATAGTTATGATATGATTTTCCTTGGTAAAGAAACGATTGATTATAATGGGTCAGAAGTTGGTGGTATGCTTGCTGGAATGTTAGATCTACCATATTTCTCATATGTGAGTCACTTGGAATCTGATGGAACTAAAAGCACAATTACTAGAGATATAGAAGGTGGAGTAGAAATTGCTGAAGTAGAAGGTCCAATCGTAATATCCGCGGCCAAAGGGTTAGCAGAGCAACGCATCCCAAATATGATGGGCATTATGCAATCAAAAAGAAAACCATTAGATATAGTGACACCGATATCAGTAGAAGAAAAAGTAGAAGTAATTACACACATACTTCCTCCTGCTAAGAAAGGTGTAACGCTAATTGATCCAGATAATATGGATGAGTTGGTAAGAAGACTACATGAAGAGGCTAAAGTAATTTAATAACCATTACAAAAATTAAGACATGTCAATATTAATATATATAGAAACAGTAGACAATGCCATTAATAAAGGTGGTTTAGAATTAGCCACTTATGGTAAGAAAACTGCCGAAATAATGGGAACAGAGTGCCATGCTTTAGTCATAGGTACCTGCTCAAATATAGAAAAAATTCAATCATTTGGATTATCAAAAATTCATCATTGCATCAATGACAATTTAGGGTATTTCGACAGTTTGACCTATACACAAGCGATTACAGCAGCTGCACAACAATGTGAAGCTAAAACAGTAATTGTAAGACACAGCAGTATTGGCAAAACATTGATAGGAATGTTAGCAGCTAAGATGAATGCTGGGTCTGTGTCTGGTGTTGTAAGTTTACCAAACATTGATGGGGGCTTCAAAGTAAAAAAAGGGGTGTATTCTGGCAAGGCGATAGTTGAGTATATGATCAAATCTGATACTAAAGTCTTATCCATGATGGGAAATACACTCCAACCTGAAGAAGTTGGTGGTAATACCCCAATAGAAAGTATCAGCCTTGATGTTTCGGCACCAAAATCAAAGGTGATAGAGCATAAAACAGTCACAGGCATTGTCCCATTGCCAGAAGCGGAATTAGTTGTCTCAGCTGGTAGAGGTATGAAAGGCCCTGAGAACTGGGGAATCATTGAAGACCTAGCAAAGGTACTTGGTGCAACTACTGCATGCTCAAGGCCTGTAGCAGACACAGGGTGGAGACCTCACCACGAACATGTAGGACAGACAGGGGTAGCAATTAGACCAAATCTATACATAGCAGCAGGTATTTCAGGAGCAATCCAACATCTTGCTGGTGTTAATAATAGTAAGGTAATTGTAGTGATCAATAAAGATCCAGATGCTCCATTCTTCAAAGCAGCTGATTATGGAGTAGTAGGTGACTTATTTGAAGTAGTGCCAAAACTTACGGAAGCCCTTAAGAAGTTTAAGGCCGGTATATAACTTAATAAGGTTGTTAATTGAAAATATATAGGTCCAACTTCTTAATTGATGTTGGACCTTTTTTATTATTATTCATTCAATATCAATACTTTCTTATTATAAAATCTTCCATCGGCCTTTACAGAAACTATATACACGTTTGAAAGTAAATTATTTGTAGGAATGATGTTACCAAAATAAGAATTGCTTTCGTACAGAATTTGTCCATTTAGGTCTATCAATCTGACTTGAGCAATTTCATATGAATCTGACAATACAACCTTTATTCCTGCTGAATTCTGAGTGATTTTTATATCATTTACGAAGTCTTCACTAACAGCAGTATTCAATGTGTCTGCACAAGAAAGATATTGCTCGATGGTTTCAAGTTTGAGTTGTGGTATCATTGAATAAAACGAATTGCCTGGACACTCTGTGTAAGATGCACCGCATACATCTTTATGACCACTTATGTTTGATAATGCAGCTATTGTGCATACTCCTTCCAATCTTCTGCTTACTTCGTCTTCCTTATCCGGTCTGATAGACAATTCACAAGCTTTCCAAACCATAAAGTCTTTGAGGGCGTCATATTGCTCGATTGGCGGTAGTTCTGTAGTGAAATTACCTAAAAGACATATACCCATCTTATTACTATTACAGGCACAAGTATGAGCACCTCTTACATTTTGATCTCCGTTCAACCAAGCTCGACCTTTATATACTGCTCCATTTGGTGCAATTAGCCAGTTGTAGCCAATATCATCCCATCCGTTGGTATTCACATGATAATTCCAGATGGCTCTTACTACAGCGTCGTATGGCTCAGGCGCATTACCTGCTTGGTGATGTATGACCATATGACTTATTTCAGAATAACTAGGAATGAAGTTAGGAGATTCATCACCCCATGGACAACCCCACTCTTCCCTATTAAAATAAGGCAGCTCTTCACATGTACAGGCATTTCTATTTGTAATATCATCTCTATTATCATTTAACCCATTAATATTATCATGGGTAACTTCTATGCTTAGATTGATTGGTAAGTCAGCTTTTTCACGAAGGAGCTTAATCTCTATTACTCTAATACCTTTACCTAATATGACCAAAGCATTTCCAACTTGATTACTGTTTTCTTCTACTATATGAACATCATTTTCTATAAGAGTCCATTCACCAATTTTACCATCTGATGTAGTTATCCTATAGGAAAAATTACTTTTTATATCCTCCCATTTTAAAGCTACGGATAAGTAATCGTTAACCTGATTAAATTCTAATTTTTGAGTAAGCAAATCTTGATTGAATTGTAAGGAATGCCTTACGCTCCTGAATCCATCATAGGTTTGGCTCATCAATAATGAAGGTAAGCTGAACAAAAGGAAACAAATTATAAGAAGAGATCTCATTTACTATATTATGGTGTTTACTCTAACGGGGTAAAGATATTCAAAATTACAATTTCCTTATATTCTTAGTAGAAGAGTTTTAAATGATCCAATAAAAAAGGGGCAATCATTTGACGCCCCTTTATATTTATATTCTAAAAATGATTACCCTCCAAAATCATCGAAGGCCACATTTTCTTCAGGAATTCCCCATTCATCAGCCATCTTAATTACAGACTGGTTCATCATTGGAGGTCCGCAGAAGTATAATTCTAATTCCTCAGGAGCTTCATGTTTGCTCAAGAACTCATCGATCACTACGTTGTGTACATATCCTTTAAATCCATCACCATTTGGATCATTCAAGTCTTGCTTTAGTGTCCAATTATCTTCAGGAAGTGGATTATCCAAAGCGATTGCAAATTTGAAATTTGGAAATTGCTTTTCGATTTGTCTAAACTCTTCAATATAGAAAAGCTCTTGCTTAGTTCTACCTCCATAGAAAAAAGTAACCTTTCTTCCTGTTTTTAAGGTATGAAATAAATGGTATAAGTGAGATCTCATTGGTGCCATTCCAGCTCCACCACCGATATACAACATTTCTGATTCTGTATTCTTAATAAAGAATTCACCATATGGTCCTGAGATCGTAACTTTATCTCCTGGTTTTCTTGAGAACACAAAAGATGAACAGATTCCTGGATTAATTGCTTGGTATCCTTCCCATTTTCTCTTGCCTTCACTGTCCACTCCAAACTTAAAAGGTGGAGTCGCAATTCTAATTGTTAAAGAAACAATATTACCCTCAGCTGGGTGGTTTGACATAGAATATGCTCTAAAGATTTCTTCATCATTTACCATCTTTAAATCCCACATCTTGAACTGATCCCAATCTTTTTGGAATTTATCAGGTGAATCATGGTAATTAGGGTGGGCAGTGATATCCATATCCTTGAAGTCAACCGTTGTAGGTGGCACATCAACTTGAATATATCCTCCTGCTTCGAAATCAAGGTGTTCTCCATCTGGTAATTTAACAATAAACTCCTTGATAAATGTAGCAACGCTATAATTAGAAATCACCTCACATTCCCATTTTTTGATACCAAATATCTCTTCAGGAATACTAATATTCATATCTCCTCTTACCTTTACTTGGCAAGCAAGTCTTTTGCCTTCTGCAGCTTCTTTTCTGGTTAAGTGGTTCATCTCTGTTGGCAGAGGATCTCCACCGCCTTCATATATATGGCACTCACACATGGCACAAGTACCACCACCTCCACAAGCAGAAGGAAGGAATATCTTATTCTCTCCTAAAACAGAAAGTAATGATGATCCTGGAGACGCCGTCATAGGATGCTCTGTATCACCGTTGATTATTATTTTTACATCACCTTGAGGTACCAATCGTTTTCTTGCAACGATTAACATATAAGATAATGCAAGGATTACACCACTAAATACCAAAACGGCATAAAGTATTGACATATATCCAGCAGCTAAAATGAATGATATCATCTTTTATTCTTTTAGTTTATTTTCTATTAATTTACTAACTATAATCTACTAACTATTAACGCTATCTAATAACTTTTTGTTTGCCCCAACCCTAAAGGGAGCCAAAAAGCTAACTATCAACAATTAACTACTTACTACTAACCTAAGTCTATTCCCATCAAACTCATAAAGGCCAAACCCATCATACCTGTAAGTAAGAAAGCCATGCCCAGGCCTCTAAGTGCTGGTGGTACATTGCTATATCTCATTTTCTCTCTAATGGCAGCAATAGCAACAATCGCTAAAAACCAGCCGAATCCTCCGCCTAAGCCAAAAGAAACTGACTCCATGAAATTGTATTCTTTTGAAACCATAAAAAGTGAGCCACCAAGTATGGCACAATTCACCGTTATCAAAGGAAGGAATATCCCCAATGAGTTATATAAAGATGGTGAAAATTTTTCTACCACCATTTCTACCAATTGAACCATAGAAGCAATAACTGCAATAAATAATATAAATCTTAAGAAAGTAAGATCAATACCAAATATTCCACTATCTGTTAGAAGGTAATTATTAATTAACCAGTTGATAGGCATTGTTATTCCTAATACGAAAATGACAGCCAATCCAAGACCAAAAGCAGTCTTTACTGTTTTCGAAACTGCTAAAAATGAACACATACCTAGAAAGTAAGCCAAGGCAAGGTTTTCAATAAAAGCAGATTTTACAAATATATTTAATAAATCCATTGTGTTTTCGACTTTATAATTATTAAGATACGTCTATCAATTTATTGTTCCAAGCTCTGTGAGCCCAAATAAGCACTGCAATAACAAACATTGCTGAAGGAAACAAAACCATTAGGTTATTGTTTGCATACCATCCCATCATTGTGCTTTCAGTAGTATTGATTAGGAAGTCAGATGTATTACCTATAATTTTGTAATTCCACAATGACCCTTTACCAAAAAACTCTCTTATCGCCGCAACAATTAGAAGAATAATACCGTAACCCATTCCATTCCCAATACCATCGAGTAAAGATTTATATGGTGTATTTCCCATGGCGTATGCCTCTAGTCTGCCCATGACGATACAGTTGGTAATAATCAATCCAATGAATACCGAAAGTTGCTTGTAACTGTCATAACTTACTGCTTTTAAGGTCAACTCTACTATTGTAACCAAGAATGCGATAATCACTAATTGGACAATCATTCTTACTTGCTTAGGGATTGCATTTCTTAATAGAGAAACAGTAAAGTTAGACAATGCTGTCACTGCTATTACTGCTACAGCCATTACAAAGGCATTTTTCATACCTGTAGTTACAGCTAAAGCAGAACATATTCCTAATACTTGTACCGTAATAGGATTATTATCATTTAATGGATCTGTTAATAGCTTTTTCTCTTCTTTACCAAAGCCAATTGCTGATCCTTTTTTTACAACTAATTCTTTTACTTCAGCCATCAAATTATTGTTTTATTGTTGTTATATATGGTCGGTATAGGTTAAGTCCTTTATACATCATATCTGCTACTCCATCCGCTGTAATAGTAGCACCAGAAATCCCATCAACATCATGAACAAGATCTTTAGCCCCACCTTTTACTACATCTACAGAGACATAAGTACCATCTTCTTTAAATATTTTTTTGCCAGCAAATTGATTATAAAATCCTGGGTTGTCTTTGATCTCTGCACCTAAACCTGGTGTTTCACCTTTATGATCAAATGCTACACCAGCGATTGTGTTTAAATCAGATTTCATGGCAATATTCCCCCAGATTTCATCCCAAAGGCCTTTACCTCTCACTGTTAAAACATATAATTTTTCAGTATCTCCACTATAAATATAAACTGGAAGAACTCTATCTTTTTCTGCCTTCTTAATTTCTTTAGCCATATCAACATTTTCAGCTTTACCGCCCATATAACCTAAAGCTGTAACCTTTTCAGGTGTAAGTATGTTGCCTTCATAATCAACAACTACTTGCTCTATATTGTCTTTAAAGATGGCTAATACATCATCATCACTCACTTTAGCCATATCGATACCTGCTGAACCAGCTATTGCTCCTAAAATGGCTTTTTTGTTGTAAATAGCTTCATTCTTATCATGCACACTTTTAAGTCCAGAAGATAAGGAAGCTAAGACCACAGCCACAATTGTGGTCATGATTAATACGAATTTGATTATATACCCTGTATTATGCACTTTGTAAACGTTTTTTTATGTTTGCCTCTATCACGTAATGGTCTATAAGAGGTGAAAATGTATTTATAAATAGTATAGCTAGCATCCATCCTTCTGGATAAGCGGCATTGGTTACACGAATTATTATACCAATAATTCCAATAAGGAATCCGTAGATCCATTTACCTGTATTTGTACCTGATGCTGTAACTGGATCCGTTGCCATAAAAGCCATAGCAAATAAAAATGATCCCATTAATGCATGTTGATACCAAGTCACTTGACTAAATGGTGATGTACCAAAAGCATTCATCAATAATGACCCAGCGATTAATCCAAAGAACATGCTGACCATGATTCTCCAACTAGCCACCTTTGTAAATATTAAGAATAATGCTCCCACTAATATTAATGGTTTAGCAGTCTCCCCTATTGATCCTGGAATTGCTCCCCAAAGCATCTGTCCTTGTGAATACACTTCTGTAACTCTAGCCCAACCGCCTTCATAGGCAAGTGCTAACGGAGTTGCCCCTGTAAAACCGTCAACGACGGCTGTCTTGGCGGCTTCAAAAGTATCCCATCCAAAGAAGGAGAATATACCATTAAAAAAAGTTGTGTGCCACCATCCATATGCTGCTGATGTGCCAGCAGCTAAACTCTCATATCCTGATACCCAAACTTGATCTCCAGATATAGTTGTAGGGTAGGCAAAAAACACAAAAACCCTAGCTAACAATGCTACATTCCAAATATTCATTCCTGTTCCACCAAATGCTTCTTTACCAAGTATTACTGCGAATGCAACGGCAACAGCTAATATCCAAAGCGGAATATCAGGTGGCATGATAAGAGGAATTAAAGCTCCTGAGACTAGGAACCCTTCTTCTATAGCATGTCCTTTTTTAGCAGCGTATATAAATTCAATTCCTAATCCAACTAAATGAGCTACCACAAAAATTGGCAACATTAGGATTAAGCCATGAGCTAATTTTAAATTGAATCCCTCTAAAAATCCAAGGTATTCACCTGATGCTACAAAATGTTGATGTCCTATATTATAAGTACCAAATACATAGCAAAGCTGCATAGCTAAAACAACGTGTACCATTAACCTTTTTAGATCCATTCCGTCCCTAATATGTACACCACCTTTAGTTACTTTATTTGGAGCATATGCGAATGTAAAGAATCCATCATACAGCGTATGTAAGAAAGGACTCTTCTGCTTATCAGGTTCTATTTTCTTTAAAAAATCGAGTAAACCCATTGTTATTTTTTCTTTATTATTGTTTTGTATTTAAATAGACTACAGTTGCGTTTGCATTGTATTCAAGCCTTCTCTAAGTATTTGTTGAAGTGGCATTTTTGAAGTACAAGCAAATTCGCAAAGGGCAATATCTTCTTCTGACAACTCATATATTCCTAAGCCTTCCATTTTCTCAAAATCATTTGCCATAATGGCTTTCATCAAGTGTTGAGGATAAATATCCATTGGTAAGACCTCTTCATACTGTCCAGACACTACAAATGCTCTTTTTTCTCCGTGAGTATTTGTATTTGCTTCAAACTTATGATTTGGAAATAGAAAGTTAGGAAAAGTTCCCGATAAACTTGGTCTTGGCTTTATAGGAAGTAACCATCCAAAAAGCTCGTAATTGTCTCCTTCTGTAAGTGTTGTGATTTGATCTTCGTTGTGGCTTAAAAATGCTCCAGCATCAACTTGTCTGCCCGTTAGGACATCACCAGCTACAACTCTTATGTTTTCGCCCTTTATCTGACCATTTAGTAAGTCATCCATACTTGCTCCAACAAATGTTTTTAAGTAACCCGTTTGATTTACTTCATTACCTGTAACAGCAATAAGCTTACTTGCGTCGTAAATTCCTTCATTAAAAAGTTTACCTATTGTTAAAACATCTTGAACACTTAATGTCCATACTGTTTCTCCACTTTTAATAGGCTTAACATTATGTATCTGAACTCCAACATTTCCAACAGGGTGTTTACCTGCAAACCAGTGCTTTTCAACTCCGACTGTTTCTGTGAAAATAGAATTTCCCTTTTGATTGCCATCCAGTCCTAAATATACACTTCCACTTGTCAATGTTTTTAATATGTCACATCCTTTTTGAAAATCTGATCCTCTTCCTTCAACTACAAAATTTAAATCCGGCGCCAATGGTGCAGAATCAAAAGTAGAAATAAAAACATCTCTTGGTATGGCATCAATGTTAGGAACTATATCAAATGGTCTTTGATTTAGTAAAGTCCAAGCCCCTGATGATAACATAAACTCCACAATAGCTTCTCTTTCTCCAGATAGAGAAGGTGGATTGAATTTTTTATATTGAATTTCTTTGTCAGCAAGTATTACAATCTGATGAATTGCTCTTTTGTCACCTCTTACAATATCCACTAACTCACCACTTACAGGCGATACATATTGAATCTCAGGTCTTTTCTTATCAAAAAACAAAGCATCTCCTGCTTTTACTTCTTGCCCTACTTCAAAATGAATTTTTGGGATGGGTGACATTTGACCATACAGATGTGGTTGAAGTGCATACCTCGTCGACTTTGATGATAACATAATATGCTCAGCATCTCCTGCCAACTTAATGTCTGCTCCTTTTTTTAATGCATGAAACTTGTCTGCATCAACAAAATCAGGAGCTTTCTGAGCAAACATACCTGTTATACTTGGAAAGACACCATAATTGTTTTTCCTAGTATCTAGTCCAACTTTCTGAGCTTGTATCTGCATCAAATTATCTGCTAAGGTCAAAAGAGCCCATAGCCCTAATAAAACAGCCACCCCAATTATAACAGGCAACATTAGTCCACTTTCAGAACTCCCTCCATCTGCATGGACAAAGCTGCTCATAAATAATAACGAATACAATATAATGTATCTATTCCTTTGGTTATTCAACTTCGTAATATTTTGTTCTTAAAATTTGGCACAAATATATTAATCTTATGAAGCTTTCATACATAATAGAATATTAATATATAAATAATTTCACTCTATTTAGACTATATCTAAATAAATGAGTCGAACTTTGTATTTACTAGTGGAATATCTTATTAATTTGG
>JBBKVK010000276.1:0-5690 GCA_037968395.1 Saprospiraceae bacterium
TATTTACATAGAAACGGAATTGAAGTCGCCAAATCAATTGAGAGGTTATCTGACCAAGGAGGCTGGTTTACCAAACATAAGACCAAATGGAAACTGATAGAAAATCTTTTAGAGGATTCAGGAATACCTAATAAAGAATATTCGAATTTTGAGAAGGGATTGTTAGAGTGGTATTTTTCAATGGAATTTTCAGAGACTTTTTTTTCAAATTTCGAAGATTCCAGATATTACAGCCTATCGTACCAGTCATTTATAGATAACCCGTCATATCAAGTAAAAAATATCTTTCAATTTCTCAATCTTGACTGCACTGATAGCACCATTGATGAATTCACTAAAGGGATTAAAAGAAAAACTAAAAAAATTACCGAATTAGATGATGAAAATATTAGACTTGGCGGGAAAAATCTAAATTTGTCAATAGAAAACAGATTAAGACATACTGCGCCCAACAAACAATAAGTTTCAAGAAATGTAACATATTAAGCTCTTAACAAATAAGTCCAATGGAATTTTAGAAAGCAATAGTCTCACTTTTAAAATGTATGTTTAAATTTTTATCTTTTTATAAGCATTGTTATCTTAGCCAGAATTAAAATCAAAGAAATTTTGAATAACAACTCTGATGATTGGTTATATACCATTTCTTCCAAAAACAAACTTATTGACCTTAATTTTAAGGAAATTTGGCGTTTTAGGGATTTGTTATTGCTTTTTGTAAAGCGAGATATTGTTACGCTATATAAGCAAACAATTTTAGGGCCATTATGGTATATCATTCAACCATTGTTCACTTCTGTAATTTTTACACTGGTATTTAACAATCTCGGAAGTATAGAAACTGGTAAAGTGCCACATTTTCTATTTAATCTTGCAGGGATTACTGCATGGAATTATTTTAGGGAATGTCTTACAGGAACTAGCGATACATTTAAAAAGAACGAGAATATTTTTGGTAAAGTTTATTTCCCAAGAGTTATAATGCCAATGTCTATTACAATCTCGAATTTATTAAAATTTGGAATTCAGTTGTTGATTTTTTTCGGATTCTACATTTATTATTATAGCATTGGGACAGACATTAGCATAAATATCAAAATTATATTGTTTCCAGTTTATTTGTTGATGATGGCATTATTGGGCCTAGGATTAGGGATGATTATCTCTTCTATGACAACAAAATACCGAGATTTGACTATAGTTGTGGGCTTTGGTGTACAATTGTTAATGTATATGTCGGCTGTCCCGTACCCACTTTCAGAAGCAAAGAAAAAGTTTCCAGACTGGGTTGCCTCTTTAGTAGAATATAACCCTTTGACCCAGATTATTGAAGGCTTTAGATATATGTTATTAAATACAGGAAGTTTCAGTTTAAGTGGCTTCCTTTATACTTTGGTAGTGAGCATTATTCTATTCTTATTCGGAATAATTATTTTTAATAATACTGAGAAGAAATTTATCGATACCGTATAATGTTATGTCCGAAAAATTAACAACTAAACAATACTGGGAGAATTATTATAAAAATGACCATACCACACGAGAGCACGTTGTTACAGTATGTTCACAATTTGATAAGTATTGGGACTGTTTGGTTAATAAGCAAAATAAATCACAGACAATCATAGAAATCGGTGGATATCCAGGACGTTATTTGGCTTATTTAGCCGAAAAATACGATTTACAACCTACATGCCTCGATTTTAATACAGACGAAACCCAGATTAGACGAACTTTCGAAAGCATGGGCATTTCAAACTTTCAAATTCTTGAGAAGGATTTTTTAAAATATACACCAGAATCGACTTATGATTATGTTATTTCTATTGGTTTTATAGAGCATTTCGAAAATTTTGATGAAGTTTTAGATAAGCATGTTTCGTATCTAAAACCTGGTGGAAGATTGTATATAATGATCCCAAATAAACGATATTTTCGTAAGTTATATGGTTATCTGGTAGATTATAAAAATCTAAAAGCACATAATTTAAAATGTATGTCCCTGAAGACATTTAAAGATTTTGCTGAAAGGAATAGTCTAAAAATAGACACCTTGGAATATTATGGAGGGTTTCCATTTTCGGTGCACCAAGAATTGAATTTTTTTCAGAAAGTTATATATAAGTTGACAAGATTGCTGTTTAAATTTAAAATCAATCCTTATCTTGAAAAGCACCCATCAAAATATTTAAGTTCTAGCATTATTGGAATTTATGAAAAACCTATATTGAAAGTAAATCCATAAATTGTTCATAATATTGTATTTAATAAAGTCTTAAAATGAGTGTCATCCTAGTAGCTTCCAACCTATCAAAACAATACCGTCTTGGTTTAGTAGGCACAGGTACATTGAGCCATGATTTAAACCGTTGGTTTAGCAAAGTTAGAGGCAAAGAAGACCCTTTCTTAAAAGTGGGGGAAATCAATGACAGAAGTACCAAGGGCAATTCAGATTATGTTTGGGCATTAAAAGATATAAATTTTGAAGTTAAAAGAGGAGAAGTACTTGGTATCATTGGTAAAAACGGTGCTGGAAAGTCAACACTTCTCAAAATATTGTCGCGTGTTACGTCTCCAACCACTGGAGAAATAAAGACCAAGGGAAGAATTGCTTCGTTGCTCGAGGTCGGGACAGGATTTCATCCAGAATTAACCGGTCGAGAAAATATTTATTTAAACGGTGCAATACTCGGCATGACAAAATCAGAAATCAAATCTAAAGAAGAAGAAATTATTGACTTTTCGGGCTGCGAACGTTATATCGATACACCTGTAAAACGCTACTCATCAGGAATGCGTGTACGTTTGGCATTTGCCGTTGCCGCTCATTTAGAACCTGATATTTTGGTAGTCGATGAGGTGTTGGCAGTTGGCGATGCAGAATTTCAAAAAAAGGCAATTGGTAAAATGCAGGACATCAGCAAAGGAGAAGGGCGTACTGTTTTATTTGTTAGCCATAACATGGATAGCGTCCGAAAATTATGTACGAGAGGAATAATTTTAGAACATGGCATAATTAAGGCAGAAGGTGAAATAAATCGTGTTGTAGATGAATATTTAAACAATGAATTGAAGTCAAGCTCTAAAAATTTAGAACTTATAACGGATAGAACAGGTAACGGTAAATTAATCGCCACTAAAATTGAAATAATAAATCTCGATACTAACAAGGTAATTTCAGAAATTGTGTCTGGGATGAGCATTAAATTTCGTATACACTATAAAACTTTGGATACGAGCATATTTGATATGCCAATAACAATAGGATTGACAGTTAGAGGAAGGAATGGTGCTTTTGTTACTGTATTTAATAATGAGATGGTTGGTAATGAATTATGTGTTAATGAAAATTTAGGTTTTTTTGATTGTATAATTCATAAATTTCCGCTGACCTATGGCGAATTTAATATGAGATTAATCATTAATATCGAAAACCAAAATACCGATAAGATTGAAAATGCATTGAGCTTTTTTGTTCATGATTCAGATTTCTACAATTCTGGTGTAAACAACGCCAATAAAAGGCAAGGTGTTTATGTTGAACACCAATGGAGTTAATAAAAATTTTTAATGATAATGACATGTCAGAAATAGTTGAAATAACCAAAACAGCAAAGGATCGATTCCAATTATGGTCAGAATTTATAGATAAGAAGCATTGTTCTAATCTTTGCGAAATTGGTGTGTATAAAGGCGCATTTGCTGAAAGTTTATTGAAGAATTGTAAAGGCATTGTAAATTACTATATGATAGACCCTTGGCGAAATTTAGCAGATTGGAACAAACCTGCAAACACTGATAACGAGGAATTTGAATTATATTATAAAGAGACCATTGCAAAGACAGAATTTGCCAAAGAAAAAATTCATATATTAAGAGGTAAGACCATTGATGTTTTAGATAAAATTAAGGATGAATCACTTGATTTTGCTTATATAGATGGTGACCACACCCTAAAAGGAATTACGTTGGATTTATTGAGCGTTTGGAAGAAGATTAGACCAAACGGTTTTATAGGTGGCGATGATTTTTGCGCTTCGATATGGCAGCATTCAGAAGATTTTGAACCAACACTTGTTTTTCCATTTGCTGTATATTTTGCTGAAGCTATGAATACAAAAATTATCGCGTTGCCATTTAGGCAATTTTTGATAACCAAAGAGCAAAAAGGATTTGAATTTGTGGATCTTGCAAAAGGAAAATATAAAACCCAAACCCTGAAAGAACTCATAGGCCAAAAACCGAATTCAAATAAAAATATTATAAGCAAAATAAAGAATAAGTTTAATTAAAAACTTATGCATAATATTATAGTTTTAGGGTCAGGGAGGAGTGGAACGAGCATGATCACGGGAATATTGGAAAAAGCTGGATGCTTTACAGGCGAGAAGTCCGATTATTTAAAGAGCAATAAATCCAATCCTAAAGGGTTCTTTGAAGATAAGGACGTTAATACTATCAATGAAGATATATTAAAAGAGACCTTAATAACAATTCCTGAAACAATAAGAAAACTGTTTTTCCCCAGTTTCACATTCTATAGAGCTAGATGGCTAGCCAAATTACCATTGAATAAGATTATAAAATCAACCGAAGGGATCAATAGAAGAATTAAAAACATCCTTAAAAAAGAGCCGTTTTGTTACAAAGATCCTCGTTTTAGCTACACCTTACCAATTTGGTTAAAATTCTTGGACTCCAATACCAAATATATCGTGGTTTATCGTGAACCTAGCAAAACAATAAATAGCATTCTCCGCGAATGCAAAGAAAATCCTGGTCTTCAAGCATTGAAAATGGATAAAAGTTTGGCATCAAAAATATGGGTTTCAATGTACTCACATATTTTAAAAAATTATAAACAATCTTCCCATAAGGAGAATTGGATATTTTTTCATTTTGACCAAATATTCAATCAAAAGAAAGTTGAACAAATGGAGTCTTTCTTCAATTTAAAGCTAGATGTTAACTTTGCAGAAAAAAAATTAAGTAGATCAGTAGAGGATGAGATCTATGTAAACAAAAAGACAGAATCAATTTATAACCAACTATTAAAATTATCTTAAGCAACAAATTTTGCATACATCAAAACCAATGAAGTTATTATTTGTAAACCATTCCGCTGCTAGAACAGGCGCACCAATCGTTTTACTGCATCTCTTAAAATGGTTAAAAGGAAAGGATGGAGTTTCTTTTGATGTTTTGACATTACAAAATGGCCAATTATTGGATGAATTTACCCAAGTTAGTAGCTGCCATTACTTTAATAGCCATAAAAATTATAGTCTTTTAAACAAAGCTTTGCGTGTTTTAAAAGGTAAACAAAAAACAAATTGGGACTACAAGCTAAAATACCCTAAAAAACAATTAAGTGCTATTGCCAAAAACAATTACGATTTAATTTATGCAAATACTGTTGTAAGTGTCCCAGTAGCCTCATACATAAAAAGTATTAGTTCTAACAGACCAAAATTATTGGTTCACTTTCATGAATTGAACCTAACCATTAATAGACATGTTCCTGAACTTGATAGTTACAAATCAGATATCGATTTAAGCATTGCTGTATCTAAAAAAGTCAAAAACAACCTGATAGATAATTGGAGTTTTGTAAAAGAAAAAATAAAAATTGTTTATGCTTTTTCCAAAATTCCAGATATGGAAAAAAATAGAGCTGAAAAATTTACAGT
>JBBKVK010000277.1:0-6258 GCA_037968395.1 Saprospiraceae bacterium
ACCCTTGCGAGGGCTTATAAAGTAAGTGGGGACAATAAGTATTTAGAAAGACTAAACGAACTGCTTAATGATTGGAGTAAGCACAATCCTTTAAACCAAGGTCCGAATTGGAAATGTGGTCAAGAGGCTAGTTTTCGATTGATGAAATTGTTAACTACGGCTCAGGTTTTAGATCAACTTCAGGATCCAACTTCTGCTTTAAAAGAACTCATTTATCAGCATGTAAATCGTATAAAACCAAACATTAGGTATGCTCTTGCTCAAGAAAACAATCATACAACAAGTGAATGCATCGGTTTATTCATAGGAGGAGCTTGGTTAAAGGGGGTCGGTTATGATGAAGACTTTGTAAAAACAATAGACAAAGGGCGGGCTTTTTTAGAAAAATATATTTTAAAACTTGTTCTACCTCAAGGTACCTTCTCACAGTTATCAACCAATTATCATAGAGTCTTTCTAGATACTATGAGTTTTTGCATCTCTATGATGGATCAGTTAAGAGAGCCACCATTTGCAAAACCAATAGTTAACAGGCTGATTAAAGCAGGGGAGTGGCAGTATAGGATGACTTTTGGCAAGCAGGGTGATGTTCCAAATTTTGGGAGTAACGATGGTGCGAGGATAGAAAATTTACATAATCACGGTTATAGAGATTTTAGGGTTTCAACGCAATTATTTTTTGCTGCAGTGACCAAAAAGATCTGCTACAATAACTCAATTTTGAATGAACCCATGTATTGGAGAATAGGACCAAAAGCGTTTAGTTATTCAACATATGAAATAGAAGAGAAGCCAGAAATTTTAGATGGACAAATTTTAATTTTAAAATACGAAAAGATAAGTTTATTTTTGAAAATCCCGCAGGATACATTTAGACAAGGCAACGATGCTTTTCACGTCGATTTATGGATAGAAGGTCTGCCATTTTTAGTTGATTCAGGTACGTATTCTTATAATGCTGGAAATTTAACGGATCGATTTAAAAGTGTTGCATCCCATAATACAATGCAATTTGGAGATCATGAACAGATGCCTAAAGTAGGACGTTTTTTAAATGGAAAATGGATACGAGCGACTGAAAATAAATTAATTTTGGAAGAAGAGGATGTCGTAAACTGGTCGGGCACCTATAAAGATTTCAAAGGAAATGTACATCAAAGATTAATTGTAGTATCTAAAGAAAAAGCAACGATTTCAGACCAACTGACTACAAAAGAAAATAGTTTAATTCGATATCAATTAGCACTAAAATCGAAATCTGATAAATTGCAAGTCACTCACGGGACGTCTAGGGTATTAACAGGGATGACTTCTTTATTCTATCTTGAAAATTCAGAAAGTCAAATAATTGAGATTCTACCTGATCAAAACTCAGTATCCATTACGATAGCGACAAACTAAAACAAAAAGACACTCTCAATGGAGCCTCTAATTCAGGTAGTTGCAACGAAAATGGTCAAAAGTATTTGAAACGCCAGTAAAAATAAAACAATGAAAATTCTTCTTATACATCAATACTTCCTAGAACTGGACGATGCAGGTGGTTCTCGATTCAACGAGATGACTCGGCAATGGTCAGAGATGGGGCATAAGATTACGGTATTGTCGGGGATGATGCATGCCAATGGCAAGAAGAAACGCCAAGAATATAAAGGCAAGTATTTTGTAAATAAACAACACGACAACGTTAACGTTTGGAGATGTCATGTTTCTGAAGCATATAATCGTGGATTTATAGGAAGGTTATGGGGATATTTTTCATTTGTGTTTTCAAGTATTTGGGCTGGGTTGTTTAAGGTAAAAGGCAAATATGACGTAATTTTGGTAACTAGCCCACCATTGTTTGTTGGAATCACTGCATATGTGCTTTCTAAAATTAAAAGGACTCCTTTTGTCTTTGAAGTAAGGGATCTGTGGCCAGAATCAGCAATTGATACTGGTGTAGTGACCAATAAAATAATTATTAAATTTGCTTATTGGTTTGAAGCTTTTATTTATCGAAGAGCAAAATTAATCAATGTACTTACTCCTGCGTTTAGAGATACCTTGATTGATAAAAAAGGAGTACCAAAAGAAAAAGTAATTTTCATACCAAATGCAGCAGATTTTTCTTTATCGGAAACGGTACTGCAAAGTGATTTTAATAGGGACGTATTTAGAAAAAATAATAACTGGGATGATAAATTTGTCATTACCTATGTAGGGGCACATGGAGTAGCCAATCATTTAATTCAGGTCATCGAAACAGCTGATCTGATCAAAGACGAATTACCACACGTTTTGTTTGTTTTGATAGGTGGAGGAATGCAAAAAGAGATGTTGATAGAAGAAGCTAGAAAAAGAAAGCTTAACAATGTTCAATTTATTGACCCAGTGCCTAAGCTTGAAGTTTTCAAATATATAATTGCTTCTGATTTTGGAATGTCCGTATTAAAGAAAGTAGATACTTTTAAGACCATATACAGCAATAAGACGTTTGATTATATGGCTTGTAAAAAGCCATTGTTTTTATTGATAGATGGGGTGTCAAGGGATTTAGTAGAAACAGCAAAATGTGGTATTTATGTGGAGCCGGAAAATCCCGAGCAATTTGCTAAAAAGATAAGAAACCAATTGCTTAAAAATAAGATTTCGGCAGAAGAAATGGGATTAAACGGGTATATTTATGCACAAGAACACTTTGATCGTGAAAAACTGGGTGTAAAATATGTGAACCTAATTGAAAAAGTGATTCATGGATAATTCAATAATTTTAATAGGATATTCCGGACATGCTTTTGTCGTTTGTGATATTCTCTACAAGAACGATATTCAAATTAAAGGATATTGTGAGAGGCACGTGAAACACAATAATCCCTTTAACTTGGAGTTCTTAGGAGAAGAATCTAAGTACGATTTTGTTGATCAAGAGGTTTTTATAGCTATTGGTGATAATAGAATTAGAGAAAAGGTATTCTTAGCTCTGAGTAAAAGAGCGATTATTGGAGATGATGTTTACCACCCGAGTGCTGAGATAGGGTGTTTGTGTGAATTGGGTTCTATGGCCATGATTGGTGCAAATGCTGTTATCAATCCTCTTTCGATAATTGGAGATGGAGCGATTATAAATACAGGGGCAATAATAGAACATGAATGTAAGATTGGAGCATTTGTGCATATCGCTCCGGGAGCGGTTTTGGCAGGAAACGTTACAGTAGGTGAAAGATCATTTGTAGGAGCTAGAGCAGTAGTAAAACAGGGAGTTGTCATTGGGAAAGATGTTACAATAGGAGCAGGGGCGGTGATCATTAAAGATGTTCCCGACGGAGTAACGGTGGTTGGAAATCCTGGACGAATAATGATAAAATAATAAAGGAGTGCATTCAAAAGGAACAGTTTTTAAAAAGTGGTATTAAGTTTGCATCCATTTTAAAGGTATATACATAATAAAAGAATGAATCAATTGATTAAAATTGTTTTTTGTAGCATAGTAATATTATGCACATCAATCGTGTCTAACGCTCAGTTTAGCACGGAAGCTGCCAAAATGGAGCTTGAAAAGAGAGGCCTCACAGAACAAGAAGTCAAAGATGCATTGATGTTGAAAGGAATAGATGTCGACAACATCAATACATCCGATCCTTCCGAATTGGCAAAATACGAAAAGACCATCAGAGAAGTACTTAATGAGTTGGAGGCAAAAAAGAAGGCCCAAAAGAGTGCCACTACCACTCCTACTCAGAGCGAGAATATTGCATCTAAATCGATTAATGTTAATAAATCCCCACCAGTAATCAACGATGAAAACGTGATAGAAGCCATAGAAGATGGAGCGACTGTCGAAGAAGCCATTTCAGAAGAAATTCAAAAAGAAAATAATAAAGAAACGCCTCAGGCATCCATATATGGACATCAATTTTTCAGGGATAATACCTTAAAATTATTTAGAACGACGGAAGGAGCTAAAGTACCAGACACGTACAAATTGGGACCAGGAGATGTGGTAAATATAGCTATATGGGGAGACTCTGAACGAGAGTTGACACAAGAAATATCAAAAGAGGGCTACATCAAACCAGAAGGTCAGTCCAGGATATTTTTATCTGGTTTGACCATAGCGGAAGCTAAGGCAGTAATATATAGAAGCTTTAGAAAATTTACATACTTTAACCAATCACAAATTGCAATAAGCCTCATTACAGCGAGAACCATTAATGTAAATATTGTTGGAGAAGTTTTTAATCCAGGTTCTTTTAATGTATCCGCAATTAATACTGCGATAAACGCTATGGTAGCGGCTGGTGGGCCAAGTAACATCGGATCAGTTAGGAATATTAAATTAATAAGTCCGAGTAATGGAGAGAAAAACATTGATTTGTACAAATACTTGTTAAACCCCTCAGCAAATGAAACTTACTATTTAGCAGAAAACGATTATATTTTTATTCCTGTGGTGGAAAAAGTAGTGGAAATAAAAGGGGCCGTAAATAGAGCGTTTAAGTACGAATTAAAAGCAAATGAAAACCTAATAGCTTTAGTGGACTTCGCTGGTGGATTGAAAGCAGATGCTTTGAAAAAAAATCTTCAAATACTTCGGATTGAAAACGATCAAAGCAAAATCATAGATGTCGATTATACTAAAGTGATTTCAGGAGATTTTGTTTTAAACAATGGGGATGTTGTAACGGTAAATAAAATTAACAACCAGGTTGACAACGTGGTAGAAATAATAGGTGCCGTGGAAAATGAAGGGATCTATGAATTTAAACAAGGCATGAAAATAGGCGACTTGTTGACGAAGGCAATCTTAAAAAAAGATGCCATCAAAGACTTTGTTTATATCAGAAGACTAAACCCTGACCAAAAAACAAGAAGGTATGAAATTGCTAATATTTCAGAGATTGAAAAAAACGGTACCAGTCCTTCAAATATCGAATTAGAAAGAGGTGATGTTGTTTCTATTGCTTCTACTACTGCTTATGTAGATAATTATATTGTTTCTGTGGAAGGTGAGGTTAGAGCTCCAGGAGACTATCAATTGGATTACAATGATGACTTTAGAATAAGCGATTTAGTTTTTTTAGCCGGTGGCGTAACGGATGATGTTAACAATTTTGCTTATGTTTTTAGAAAATCCACAGAAAATAAAAACAAAATAGAATATATATATCTGAACCTGGAAAATGCCTTGAGAAACAACAACAGCAAGGACAATATAATCCTTAAACCAGAAGATAAATTAATGCTTTACTCAAAAAGAGCTTATTTTGATGAAAGTGATATTGACGTCTCAGGAGCGGTAAGAAATCCTAGTAAAATAAAATACAGTGAAGGGATTACACTTAGAGATGCCATTCTTATCTCAGGAGGATTAAAGAGAGAAGCTTCCAATTCAAGAATCGAGGTTTATAGAATTGCGATGAATGGTGAAAAGAAGACCGAAACATTAGTGGCTAAAGTAGCTGTAAGTGAAGATGAAAATTTTGAAAAATCAAATTCATTTTTATTGATGCCATTTGACCAAATAGTGGTTAGGAATGCTCCAGAATTTGAATTACAACAAAATGTTATCATAGAAGGAGAAGTAAAATACCCGGGGAAATATTCATTATTATCGGATAACACTAAGCTTTCAGATTTGATTATGCAATCAGGGAGTTACACGAAGGAAGCCTTTCTAAGAGGGGCAACATTGAAGAGAAATTTTGAGAAAACAGGCTTTGTTGTCATTAATTTAGAAGAAGCACTAAGCAACCCAAACTCTAAAAGTAACATCATTGTCCGAGAAGGGGATGAATTGTATGTGCCGAAAAGAAACACTCTAGTAGCCATCTCGGGTGCAACCAATGCATCCGAATACTATCCAGAAAACAATATGTTTGATGGAAAAATTAATGTGTCTTTTGATGGAGAAAAACGGGCAAATCGATATTTGGAAAAATATGCTGGAGGTATTGCGGATAATGGTGATAGAAAATCAGTCATTGTGGAATACCCAAACGGACAAGTAAAACGAACAAAGCGATTTTTGTTTTTTAACATTTATCCAAAAGTAATGGAAGGGTCGCACATCAAAGTTTATACAAAAGTGATAAAAACTCAAGAAGAGAAGGAAAAAGAGGAAATCGACTGGGGTAAGGTCTTATCTAATTCTATTACCCAAGCAGTTTCAATTCTTTCTTTAGTGCTATTGTTAAGGAGCCTAGATTAAACTATTTAATTTTGTATAAAATATTCAAAAGAGGTTCAGATATTGTCTCCTCAGGAGTAGCATTAATA
>JBBKVK010000278.1:0-44852 GCA_037968395.1 Saprospiraceae bacterium
GGGCTATAAGCTTGCAACAAAAGAGATTCGAAAATAAGAAATATAAACCTCAATGACCATGAATCAAAATAACCATATCAATCAAATAAATCATTGTTCTGACGGCGATGGGGTGACACACAGCTGCCCTAAATCTACCCATATCCCAATCCAAAACGAGCTATTTAAACCCGCATTATTCAATAGGGCTTCGTAAGGAGGGTTGAAAGAGTAATAAAATATGAAGTTTTACTGATTTCAGCATAGCACCGTTATGGTGAATGAAGAAAACTCAGTTTGCGGTATATTTTGCAGCTATTTCTAGCCGCACTACCTGCCCGCCGTACAAGACTTTTGCAGGCGGGGATTGTCTATTGCATAATGGGGGTTTAATGCCATGAATAAGAAACAGGAAATTACATTCTTAACCTTTCACCTCACACAATAAAAACCAAATCCCAAAGTTATTAGTAAACCTCACCTTACTAATACAAATTGGATACATGAATAAATTAATTGGATTTGTTGGTTTCTTGCTATTGTTAGCGTCTTGCAATGATGACCTAATTGAAGACAAAGACCTAACCCCATATGATGATTGGATTAAGATAGAAGCATCTAGTACCACCCTACCATTTAATGAATACGGAGTGGCATACCTCCGCTCATTTACGGATCATGGAGGCGATGTTACCGATCAGACCATATTCTATATAGATGGAGTTAAAGTCGAAGGCAATAAATTTGTACCTAAAGCCATTGGTAACTATGCCGTAAACGGGGTTTTTAAGGATTTAGAAAGCACTCCAGTGGAAATACAGGTGCAAGTACCTCTGAATAAAAAAGTGCTTATAGAGTCATTTACATCAACGACATGTGGGTGGTGTCCTTGGATCGGCAGTAGGGTAGATAGCCTCCATAACGCCAATCCAAAAGTGATCAGCTATACGATCCATGGGCAAGACGAACTCGAGTTTGCAGAAGTAGGAGGGTTTGAAAAGTATATGAACGTATATGGTCGGCCCACGATCCGAGTAAACAGAGAGAGTCTTGATAATTTCGCAGCTCAAATCCAAATTAATGGGTTGGTTGATTCTATCAATTATTATCTATCCTCACAACCGTCTTTAGAACTGTCCATCCAGTCTACTTTAAGTAAGGAGTCCTTAAGTGTAGAGGTTTCAGGTAAATTTTATACTAAGAATCAAAATGATTTATACTTAACCGTTATCTTGGTGGAAGATGGTCTCTTCACAACCAATCAGGATAATTTCTTTAGTGGTGGTTCTTATCAAGATTGTCCGTACGTTGATAAGCCTAATCCCATCCCCACCTATGAAAACCACAATGTGCTTAGAAAATTCCTTACAGACATCAATGGAGATGCGATAAATTCCAGCAATTTAGAAGATGGTCAAGAGCAATCAATTGCCACCATACATCTGCCAATTGACCAAGTAGATTTAAAAAGTATTGCTAATTCCTACATTATTGCTTTCATCCATGAAAGAAAAGCGGATGTCACTGTCGCATCTGTAATCAATACTCAGATTGTAAGCATAGGAGAAAGTGTTGGGTTTAAGGAGTAGGTCGGTTTAGTCTGTGAAATATTGACTTAACATAAATAGATATTGGCTTTATCTGACCTTTTCTAATATGGATTACCTTTTCGAGCTCTAAAATCAACCCATTCTAACCCAAATAATTACTCAACTTCTTAAAATATATTCCTAATAACTGTGATTTTTTATTAAGCCTTGCGAATAATTGGTAAACAAGTATTCTAGTCCAAAATACAAAGAGACAAGGCATTACTAAGAAACTTGTATTTTTATCAAATATTGGCAGCAAAAGGAATAATGAGCAAAAAAGAACACCAACAGTTTTTTCAGGACATCATAGACCAGCACAAAGGTATCTTGTACAAGGTAGCCAGAATATATTGTCAAAATGAGGAAGACAGACAAGACCTTATTCAGGAAATGATGATTCAGATTTGGCAATCGATCCATAAGTACAACAGCCAATTTAAAATTTCGACTTGGATTTATCGGATCTCTCTGAATGTTGCTATCTCTTATTATAGAAAAAGCAAGACGATCACTAGCAATCAATCCTTTTTAGAAGACCAATCGGCACAGCAATTATCTGATGACAAAACGGAAAGAGAACAGCAACTTAACCTATTGGAACAATTTGTCAGTGAATTAAGGGAGATAGACAAGGCTTTGATGTTATTGTATTTGGAAGATAAGAGCTATAATGAAATTGCTGAGGTGTTGGGTATGTCTGTAAGCAATGTAGGAACAAAAATAGGACGAATAAAGGATAAATTAAAAATACGTTTTTCACAAATTAATCAATCATATCATGGACGAAATTAAACTAAAAGAACTCTGGCAAGCGACCAACGAAAAGTTAGAACAGAGCCAAAATGATAGCAAACAGCAGACAGATGATATCACCCATTTGAAAGTGCAAAATTTCATTTCATCAATTAAGCCGATAAAGATATTCACCATCTTGGTTGGGGTTGGATGGGTGTTTATACTTGGAACAGTAGTATTAAATCTTTTCGTTTATGCTTTCGATACCGCTAGTCCTTTCTTTCTGTTTTCGGCAGCGATTCAAGTGATATTGACAGCTATTGCATTGGTGATATATATCTACCAATTGATCACTATTTACCAAATAGACATCACTGAACCCATTTTAAAAACACAGCAAAAAATAGCAAACTTGCAATTGACTACACTTTGGATTACTCGGGTTCTCATGCTACAACTTCCTGTGTGGACCACCTTTTATTGGAATGTGAGCATGATCGAACATGGCAATTGGGTGCTAATTATTATTCAGGGCATTGTGACGCTTTCATTTGCTATTGCAGCCATTTGGCTTTTCATCAATATCAACTATGGTAATAAAGATAAAAAATGGTTTCGACTCATATTCAAAGGAAAAGAATGGACCCCACTCATGAAATCTATGGAGCTTTTAGAACAAATAGATGAATATCACAATGTGGCAAAATCTTGATAAAGAGAGAGTATTTGGTCAAAGAAAAAAGTCTTTACTATGATACTTATCGTGTTTAACCATCAAGTAATTAATATTTCTTAAATTTGGTTTGACATCTAATAAATCTGTTTTACACCAAAGAATAACTTGTTTATTTTGAGCGTTGGTGAAAGGCAAATAAAACAATATGAATCTAAAATTCAGAGAAGGAAATAGTGATGATATACTGAAATTGAGAGAACTTGCTGTGGTTTCCTATGGGCAATTTGAAAAAATATTGACAACAGAAAATTGGACTAAGCTTTATACAAATTTAGCGGCTGAAAGCTCATACACAGATATTTTAAAGATTGCTAAGTGTTATGTTTGCGAAGATGAGAATAAAATCATCGGAGTAGCCTATATTGTGCCGAGTGGTAACCCTAATGATATTTTTGAATCCAATTGGAGTTATATTAGAATGGTGGCTGTCCACCCAATGTACAGTGGTAATGGAATAGCTAAAAAGCTTACCCAGAAATGTATAGCATATGCTAGAAAAAGTGGGGAATCAATTGTGGCATTACATACATCAGAATTTATGGATGCGGCCAGGCATTTATATGGCAGTTTAGGGTTTCAAATTGTTAAAGAAGTCGAACAATTATTTGGGAAAAGATATTGGCTTTATCATCTAAACATAAAAGGAAATAATGAATCTCGCCAGTAATATAAGAAATGAATTTGCAGCAATTCTCCTGTCAATTTCGGTTAACTAAGCATCATATGGATTAATAAATGGATTACGATTACATCATAATAGGAAGTGGTTTTGGAGGGTCAGTGAGTGCCTTGAGGTTATCGGAGAAAGGATATAAGGTATTGGTGATTGAAAAAGGTAAATGGTATAAGGCTGAGGATTTTCCTAAGACAAACTGGAATTTTAAAAAATGGCTTTGGATGCCTAATTTGCAATTCTTTGGCATTATGAAATTAACCATTTTTAGACATGTTGCGGTTCTTTCAGGAACTGGAGTTGGCGGAGGTTCTTTAGTTTATGCCAATACATTGCCTATTCCCAAATCAATATTTTTTAAAACAGGAAGCTGGAACAAACTTAATGATTGGGAAAATGAACTAGCGCCATATTACAAAAAGGCATTAAGAATGCTGGGTGCTGCTAAAACGCCTAAATTATTTGATGGGGATCTTGCACTTAAAAAAGTAGCTCAAAATCTTAATATAGAGGCAAAATTTGACGCCACAAATGTTGCCATCTATTTTGGAGAAGAAAATATAACCAAAGATGATCCCTATTTTGATGGCAATGGACCAGAAAGAACAGGCTGCAATTTTTGTGGGGCATGCATGACAGGATGTAGAAATAATTCTAAAAACACCCTGGACAAAAACTATTTGTATTTGGCCCAAAAATACGGAGCTGAAATATTAGCTGAAAACGAGGTTTATGATGTAAGCCCAATAAGCACAGAAGATGGATCCAATGGTTACGAGATAGCTATAAAAACCAGTACGAAATTATTTGCCAAGAGGAAGACAGTTACAAGTAAAGGAGTAATTTTTTCAGGAGGGGTGTTGGGTACCATCAGTCTATTGCTCAAGCTGAAGACTACCTCATTGTCAAATCTTTCTGATCAGTTGGGACAAAATATAAGAACCAATAATGAAACCTTGGTAAGTGTCTCTAGTCTTGAAAAAGACAAGAATTATTCTAAAGGTGTGGCGATTGGTAGTATTTTAGATACTGATGAGAATAGTCACCTCGAGATTTGCAGATATTCTGAGGGCTCTAATGCATGGAAGCTCATTCATCTGCCTTATGTTACAGGCAAAAATACTTTCACTCGATTAGCAAAAGTTTCAGTGTCATTCATGAAATCACCAATCAAGTATTTCAAAATCTATTTTGTAAACAGTTGGGCAAAACAGACAGTCGTTCTCCTATTCATGCAGACTTTGGATAGTACCCTTCGATTTAAGCGAAATGCTTTTGGTTTAATGAGTTCAACAGTTAGTACAGGTAAAAAACCGAGCCCCTTTATTCCAGAATCTGTAAAATTGATAAAGGAATATAGCAAAGTAGTTAATGGTGTAAGTACCTCTTTTGCAGTAGAAACAATTGCAGGCATTCCGTCAACAGCACATATTTTGGGAGGTGCTGTGATGGGAGAAAATTCTAGTGAAGGTGTAATTGATAAGGACAATAAAGTTTTTGGTTATAAGAATCTTTATATTATTGATGGTTCTATGATATCTGCTAATCCTGGAGTAAATCCTTCCTTAACTATAACTGCTATTGCGGAACGGGCAATGGACCAAATACCTTGTAAAGATGAATTAGAGTAGAGGGATGAAATTAATTCATTAAATTCAAAAATGCTTTGCAGCATAAAACAAACACTTTTTATCTGATACGAGTCCATGAAATATTTAATAACAGTCCTGAAAATTATATTAATCCTTTCAACACTGTTCATCTTAGGTTTGATACTCTGCTTTGGCCATCGGGATATTCCATTGGAAGAGTTAAAAGCGAAATATACCAACACGTCTTCTTCCTTCATTTCTATAGAAGGAATGGATGTTCATTATCGTGATGAAGGTGATCAATCTGACACTATACCAATAGTACTCATCCACGGCACAGCAGCAAGTTTGCATACCTTTGATGCATGGACCTCCAGTTTGAAGAATTCGAATCGAGTGATCAGAATGGATCTTCCTGCTTATGGTTTAACGGGTCCGTTTCCAGATGGCAACTATTCGATAGCCCATTATACAGCATTTTTGAAGGAGTTTTTGGCATCTTTAGAAATTAAAAAATGTGTGTTGGCTGGTAATTCCTTAGGAGGTGAGATAGCATGGCAATTTGCTTTTGAGCAACCCGACATGGTAACAAAATTGATTTTGATAGATGCAGCAGGAAATCCTAAAAGTTCAAAAAGTGTCCCAATCGCATTTAAATTAGCAAAAATTCCTATAATTAATAAGTTGCTTACATTTATTACTCCAAGGTTTTTAGTTAAGGCTAGCGTCGAAAATGTATTTTTTGATAAATCTAAAGTTACAGATGGATTGGTGGACAGGTACTTTGAACTTACCCTCAGAAAGGGTAATCGGCAAGCCTTTATTGAACGGTTTGAGATATCAGTGGATTCGAATGCATATAAGAATATCAAAAACATCCAACATCCAACTCTTATACTCTGGGGGGCAGAAGATTTATTAATCACGGTCGAGAATGCCTATAAATTTCAGGAATATTTAGCAAATGATACTTTGGTTATCTTGGAGAATACAGGCCACACTCCAATGGAAGAAAGTCCTGTTGAAAGTATAAAACCAGTATTGTTTTTTTTAAAAAGCTCCAAAAACTAACTACATGGAAGGGATACCTGTGCAAATTAAGTATGGGTTAAAGTGTTAAAAGCAGATGGAAGAACTCATATTGTAGTCATTCTCATTAAAACGTGGCATAAAATAATTTTAAGAATAGAAACAATAAACGCTAAAAAAAAAGCCATAAACCAACAGGTTTGTATTGAAAACAACAATAATCAGATGATCAAATGGAGATTTTGAAGCAACATATTTTACGATAGAAAAGCACTTTTTTTATCCCCTTAGGCAACCAATTGCTTACTTTTATGACAAGTATAGATATATACAATTTCTAAAATAGTCTTTATATAAGATTTGACTTTAATTGATAGAATATTAAAAGGTGAGAAGGAAGCTTTGAATGAGCTTTACCAATGTCATGAGCGGCATTGGTTTAGAATATGTTTGCGGTATGGCAGGAATAGATTAGAGGCCCAAGATATTATGCAGGAGGGATTGATCATGGTGTTTAAAGATATTCATCAGTTTGATCCTTCAAGAGGTGAATTTGTCAGCTGGTCAAATAGAGTGATGGTTAATGCTGCCTTGAGGTATTTGAAGAAGTTTCAATGGCAAAAGACTTTCCAAGATTTGGAGTCTGTACAAAATGAAGCGGGTTTCTCAGAAAAATCAATAGAATACCTTTCTGCTCAAGAAATAACTCAGGTCATCCAACAACTGCCAACAGGTTATAGGATCGTATTTAATATGTACGAAATTGAAGGATATACCCATAAAGAAATTGCAGAGTCATTAGGCATTGAAGTGGGAACTTCAAAATCACAATTGTCAAAAGCAAAACGAATGTTGAGACAAAAAATCGAATTTTTACTTTAAGAAAGAAACAATGAGGGACCAAAACGATAGAATATCAAAATTTATAAAGAACAGGTTGCAATCTGACAGGGATACCAACGAGGGTTGGGATAAGCCCGATTTGTCTGTATGGGAGAAAGCAAAAGCTCAAGTTACACTATCCCCTAAAAGTAAAAAAACAAATGCTCTAATATGGATATATTGGTTTGGCCTCAGCATTCTACTATTGGCATCGTTATTCTATAATTGGCACTTGATCAACATTATTAATGAAGCAAAATTACAATCAGAGGAGCAATCCCAAAAAGTGGCGGACTTGGAAACTCGCCTATCTAATGAGTTGAAAATCCAACAAACACTAGCTGATCAAAATATACAATTTATTGATGAACTACAACAAACCAATCTGAATCTCCAGGAAGAAAATGCACAAATAATTAAGAAAAGGAAGCAGTCTTTGAGATATTCTAAAGGATTACACAAAACAGAATATGTTGCCAATACTGAAAATAGAAGCTTAAACACAGAACAAGCGCCGAATTATTTAGCAAATGAGAATTTACATCTATCAAATTTCCTTTCTGAATTTCACGCAACGGATTTAGTGGCATTACTTCCTATTTCTCCAAATCCACAATTTTTGCAATCTGATTTAGTACCAGTTAATTTATCAATCAACCAATCACAAATATCTTCAATTCAAATGAAAAAACGGAGGAGTTTATTTGAAATTGGGTTAAACTATGGATTGTCTAACCTAAACATACCATCCGCTATCAAATTAAATAAGCAAGAAGAATCTTTGGAGGAAACGAATGAAGTAGCTGCATCTACATGTTCACTACAGTTTGCATATTCATTAAAGAAGAATTGGTGGCTCAAATCAGGGCTTCGATATTCGAATTATTTATATACAAATGCTTTCCAATTTAAAACAGAATACGATAAAACCAAAGAATATAAAAAGTCGGATGGGAGTTTGGTCAATGAATTTTCATTAAGGACTAGTAATGGGTACTTCCAAACTTCACAAAGCATTGAAGTTAATATTACTGACGACAAAGAACTAAAAAAAGGGGATTTTATTTTTGGAGAATTTGTAGAATCGCAACGTATTAGCAGCTGGCAAATACCAATAGGAGTGGAATATAGACAAAGAATTAAGAAATTTGGTTGGCAAATTGAAGCATGTGTTTTGATGAACATGATGGCTTTTTCCGATACTAAAATTGAAGGATTAGTCCAATCAACCCAAAAAGAGTTACAAACCAAAATAATAAAGAAGCAATATGATTCTGCAACTTCCAAATTCTTATTAGGTGCTCAAGCAGGCATAGGAGTTCATTACAAATTGAGTACACAATTATTGCTGAGGGCGGACGTTTTAGTCCAGTATAATACGTATTATTTTAATCAAGACATCCAGTTTGGATTGGGATATCAGTTTTAAAAAATAAATAATTTAAATTACTCGGGCAACCTTTTGCTGACTTTTATTACAAGTATTAATATTAGGTTCACACAAAATTATTATAAAATGAAATTAAACATTATTTATTTATTTTTAGTAGTGGTGCTTTTTACAGCATGCAACAAGCAAGAACAAAACGGATCATTTACGGATTCTAAGTCTACACTTCAATCTTTACTTTTTGATGCTGACAACGATGATAATGATATCAAGAATAACAATGATGACAAAAAAGATAACGATGACAACGATGACAACGACGGAAAAGAAAGTTGTTTCGAATTAGTTTACCCTCTTAGTATAACAATGCCTGATGGGACTGAATTGTCAGGAAAAGAAAAAGGTCTTTGGACTGATGTGAAATCTTGGTACAAAGCGCATCCAGATTCAAAAGCAATACCTAGCCTTAATTATCCAGTTAAAATATTGTGGAAAGATGGCGTAACAAAGACTATCAATAGTGAGAAAGAAATGATAATTGCCAAGAAATATTGCGATGAAAAAGAAATTAAAGAAAAGGATTGTTTTGTTTTAGTGTATCCGATTACATGGACTATGCCTGATGGTACTAACATAACGATGAATGACGCTAAAGATTTGGCTGGCATCAAGGCATGGTATGAAGCACATCCAGACTCAAAAGCTAAACCAAGCCTTGACTATCCAGTTGATATATTGTTGAAAGATGGAACTACTCATACAGTGGCTGATGAAAACGAAATGATTGTCATTAAAAAAGACTGTTAGGGATATAGAGATTTTTAGTTAAATTAAATTAAATTAGAAATAATGAGGTAGATGGGATGGTCCTGTCTACCTTTTTTGTTTTAAATCCTTTATGTTTAGCTATAAAATGTATTGCATAGTTGTACCTGCGCATAGAATGATTATTAAGATAAAGCTTTTTTTGTATTCTCTATATAAATATCAATAAAAAGCATTGGGTATATTGCATAATTAAAGTCGTTTTTTATGATTACCTTTAGTAATGGTTCGGAAAATTTTATTAACCCTAATGTCGTTGTTTTTAGTACAACAATCTTATAGCTTACTGATTCATATCAATAGGTCAGAGATAGATTCCTGGCTTCAGATTTTTTTCGTAGCATGGCTTATTAATTTGTTTGTTACAGGTATGTTCGCATTTGTTGGTTTTGCTTATCCCACACATCAACTTCTTCCAAAGTCATATTATAAGATTAATAAACCTAATACCTTAAAGCAGATTTACAATGCATTAGGCGTGAATACTTTTAGAAAAGTATTATTGGCAACACTTTGGAGAAGTAAAAAGATGAGAAGTGGTTTTTTTAATGGCACTAGCAAGGGGATTGCTAATTTAGAAGAGCAATCGATGTCTTCAGAATTTGGACATTTATTTCCTTTTATCCTTATCAATATATTGGGGATCTATTTTTTAATAATAGGGTTGACAAAGCTATGTTTATTTACAATACTGATTAATATTGTAGGAAATCTATACCCCATTTTGCTTCAAAGATATCATAGGATGCGAATTCAAAATTTAAGAAAAAGACAAAAAAGTAAGTAAGATTTGTAGCTTTAAATTGTCTCTGCATTCAATATAGATGATGAAGTTATTAAAATGACTCTGCTAAAAGTCGACCAATGAAAGAATGGATTCAAGTACCTTTTGACTATTCTGAAAGTTGGGTAGAATATGTTAAATCAGCAATGGAAAATGTGAGAGTGTAGTAAGGATTGAATTATCTTTTGTTTGCCTGTAAAGTTAGATAGTAAATACTTTATGCCTCGTTTTGGAATCTAAAAATTATGTATATTTTATTAAATTCACTCCCTTAAAAAAACCAAATCACCTTCGCCCTCACTCGAGATGATCGCTTCAGGGATGAAACCAGTATTTGTTGATTTGTGTTGGCAAATGTAATTTACATTCCTAATGATCTCACTGTCTATTTCATCAAAGGAAGTAGGAAATGTATGGCTATTACACCTTGCTGAGCTCACAATGATTGGATTTGACATCAAATCTATCAAGGTTTGACAAAGCGGTTCTAAAGACAATCTAACAGCTACTGTTGACTGAAATTCTGTAATGTGCTGTGGGAATTTTGTATTAGATGCTGGGAAAACGATCGTAATCGGTCTTTCAAAATAATACAGTAAAGTTTCAATCTTAGGAGGCAATGCTGGACAGTATTCTTTTAGCATCGCGATACTATTTACCAAGATTGTAATAGGATATTGGGATACTTTTGATTTTAAAGTAACTATTTTGTTAAGTGCCAATTTACTATGCATATTTGCCCCAATACACCAAACAGATTCTGTTGGAAGTAATACCAATCCATCGTTGTCGAGGGCATTGGTTAAGTGATGCATTTTATCATTAAATACCATACCCTTTGTAACGGCATTCATTAATTAAGCTAGTATGTCATAAAAGTTAAAGTCTAAAACTTTAACATTTGACATAGTGATGATCCCCATTCATATTAAAAGCTTTAGAGATGTGACAATCTCAACTAAAAATACTTTAAACTACCATTTAACATATTTGTGTAAAATTTTCATTCTAAACTTGCCCATTCTATTTACCTTCTTACTTTTGTGGCTAATTTAAAAATACTTGATATGAAATACCTTTTTCCAGTAATGATTTTGTTACTATTGATGTCATGCAAAGACACTAAAGCCCCAGTAGTAAATGATACTGTTGCCATTAATACAGATACATTGAAATTTGAGCAAGAAATACACTTAAAGAACCTAAAACAATTGACTTTTGGTGGAGACAATGCTGAAGCATACTGGAGCTTCGACGATACTAAAATCGTTTTTCAAGCAAAGAATGAAAAATGGGGAACTAAGTGTGATCAGATCTATATGGCACCTATTGGTCAGGAGATGTATGATGCACCACAATTGATTAGTACAGGTAAGGGAAGGACTACTTGCAGCTATTTCATGCCAGGAGATACGACGATTATATATGCATCTACTCACGAAAATGGCGACGACTGTCCTCCAGAGCCAAGTAGAGAGCTTGGATATGTTTGGCCATTATACGAGACTTTTGACATCTATGTCTCAGATCTTAAGGGTAACATTGTTAAGAAATTAACTGATTTTCCAGGGTATGATGCGGAGGCTACGGTTTCGCCAAAAGGTGATAAAATCGTATTTACTTCTACTAGATCAGGTGATATCGAATTGTACACCATGAATATAGATGGTAGCGATGTCAAGCAAGTGACTAAAGACTTGGGATATGATGGAGGAGCATTTTTCTCTCCAGATGGTTCAAAACTTATCTACAGATCATCAAGACCTACAGGAGAAGCTGCGGTAGAATACAAAAAATTACTTAAGCAAGGTCTTGTAAAGCCTTCAGATATGGAGCTTTATGTATGTAATGTCGATGGTAGTGATATTACAAAAATTACTGATCTAGGTCAAGCGAATTGGGCACCGTATTTTCACCCCTCTGGTGAGAAAGTTATCTTCTCATCTAATCACACTTCTCAAAAAGGAGGAAGGCCAACCTTTAATCTTTGGATGATTAACCTTGATGGATCAGGGTTAGAGCAGATCACTTTTGATACCGTTTTTGATGCATTTCCAATGTTTTCTTACGATGGTACTAAGTTGATTTTTTCTTCTAATAGAAACAATGGTGGAACTAGAGAAACTAATTTGTTTGTTGCTGATTGGGTAGAATAATGTCGGTTTAGCTTATATTTGGAGTTCTAAAAACTTACAATGTGGGCTAAATATTTACTTTTATCAATATGTATGGTTTTTGCACTCGGTGTATCGTCTCAGGATTTTTATTTTGGCGCAGATATGTCTTATGTCAATGAGATGGAGGATTGTGGTGTTGTCTTCAATGAGGACCAAGCTGCAAAAGACCCATATTCAATATTTGATGAGCATGGAGCTAACCTTGTAAGGCTGCGACTTTGGCACAACCCAAAATGGTATAAATCATTAAACGATGGGAACGTTTATAGCGATTTAGCTGATGTAAAGTTAGCTATAGCTAGGGCTAAAGACCACAATCTGCAAGTATTATTAGATTTTCATTTATCAGACAATTGGGCTGATCCTTCTAAGCAATTGGTACCAGAGGCATGGTTGTCTGTGGTAGATCAAGTGGATATCTTAAAAGACTCCTTGTACAATTATATCTATGGTACTTTAGAATCTCTAAAAGACGAAGGGTTACTTCCCGAAATAGTGCAAATCGGAAATGAAACAAATAAAGGAATTTTGTTATCTCCAGAGGATAATAAAGTGTGGACGCTAAATTGGGCTAGGAATGCCAAACTATTCAAAGCAGGATTCAAGGCTGTCAATGATTTTGAATCTAACACAAATAGTGTTGTAAGGACAATGCTGCATGTGGCTGGTCCAAGTAATGCAGAATGGTTGATTGATGGATTTATGAGTAATGGTGTCACCGATTTTGATATTATTGGTCTATCTTATTACTGGGCATGGCATAAGCCAATTAATATAGATGATGCTGGAGAGATTATAAGGACATTGAAGTTTAATTATCCATACAAAGATGTCATGATTGTCGAGACAGGGTATATTTGGACCAATGCATCCAATGACAATGCCAACAATATTATCAGCGATACAGACCCCGATTACCAACCCATCAATCCCGAAAATCAAAGAAAATGGTTAATTGACCTAACACAAGAAGTCATTGATTCTAAAGGATGTGGGGTTGTCTATTGGGAACCATGCTGGGTATCAAGTAAATGCTTTACACAATGGGGTCAAGGATCACATCAGGAGCATGCCGCATTTTTTGATTTTAGCAATAATTTACTTCTACCAGGTGGAATCCAGTTCATAGGGCATTCTTATAACTTATCTACCTCGATTGATCCACTAGTAGATGACCATGCCATCCAGATAATGTCCAACAGCTTTTCGGGAGATGTCAAAATTAAACTTTCATATGAATCAATCGATACAGTGAGATATTCAGTATTAGATATTTCTGGTAATCGAGTATTTGAAGGCTCGTTTGTAGGAAGAGAGACTATATTTAAACTAAATGACATCCCATTTGGAGTCTATTTCGTTAGAGTATTAAGTGCTGACAATAAGACTTTTGTAAAGAAGATTGTGTATAATAATGATTAGTTGATTAAGCTCTTAAGTCCTTGGTCTGTTAGTCCTTCGTCTAAAGATGTAATTAGGATCATTCCGAAGAAGAACAACTTATAGAAAAACAATTTTTCAGCCTCACATGTGCCATTTATGCAAAGGGAGGCCATAGAGTAGAATGTCATAGTTCACTTCAACAAATTCTTTCATACGAATCAATATTCAAGAGTATAATATATTTAACTATTAACAATTGGGCACTTGACTTTCAACCTTCAACCTTTGAACTATTAACAATTACCAAAAAAAGGACAGCCAATACATTCATAAAATTAAAATGCTCTTATCTTTGCACCCATATGGATAAAGGAAGAGTCATACTGCACAAAAAAAGGTTTTCCCTTACAATTGATAGACTTTGTCATCAGTTGATAGAGAACTATGAAGACTTCGACAATACTTGTATGATTGGAATTCAAGATAGAGGAGTTTTGCTTGCAGAACGGATGATGCAAAGGATTGCCAAACTAAATAAAAAGAAAGTGCCACAATACGGCAAACTAGATATTACATTTTACAGAGACGACTATAGGCATAAGGAGAAACCTCTAAAGGCGTCTATCACAGAGATAGATTTTTTGGTGGAAGGCAAGAGAGTCATCCTAGTAGACGATGTATTGTATACAGGTAGGACAATTCATGCAGCTATGACAGCACTTCAAGACTTTGGACGACCGAAGACTATAGACTTAATTTGTTTGGTTGATCGTAGATTTAATAGACATTTTCCTATTAATCCTGATTTTGCAGGCATAACAGTAGACTCTCTAGATGAGGCATATGTAAAGGTGGAATGGAATGACAATGGTGATGATCAGATATTATTATTTTCAGATAAATAAATAAGAAATACACAACAATGGTGCAATCTCAGTTGAGTACAAAACACCTTTTAGGAATCAAATACATCAATAAAGAGGATATCAACCTGATATTTAAGGCTGCATCTGACTTTAAAGATGTCATCAATAGACCTATTAAGAAAGTACCTTCTTTGAGAGATGTAACCATTGCCAATATATTTTTTGAAAACAGTACTAGGACTAGAATATCCTTTGAGTTAGCTGAGAAACGTCTTTCAGCAGATGTTGTAAACTTTTCAGCATCATCTTCTTCAGTAACTAAAGGAGAGACTTTACTAGATACGGTTAATAATATATTATCGATGAAAGTCGATATGGTAGTCATGAGGCATCCAGCTCCAGGGGCCCACCATTTTTTGTCTAATAAAATAGAAGCCAATATTATAAATGCTGGTGATGGGACCCATGAGCACCCAACTCAAGCGTTGTTAGATGCTTTTTCTATGCAAGAAAAAATAGGCAACCTTAAAGATAAAAAGATACTAATCGTAGGAGATATTGTGCATAGTAGGGTAGCACTTAGTAATATATTTTGCCTGCAGAAGTTAGGAGCTAAAGTAAAAGTATGTGGACCTCCAACGTTGATCCCAAAATATATAACAGAGCTAGGAGTCGAAGTGGAATATGATATCAATAAAGCATTAAAATGGTGTGATGTAGCCAATGTACTAAGGATTCAGTTAGAAAGACAAGATATTAAATACATCCCATCACTTAGAGAATATGCCATGTATTATGGTATCAATAAGCAAATGCTCGATAATTTGAATAAAGAAATTGTCTTAATGCATCCAGGACCGATTAACAGAGGAGTAGAACTTTCATCAGATGCTGCAGACTCACATCACAGTATTATATTAGGGCAGGTAGAGAATGGGGTAGCAATCAGGATGGCCGTCCTATATCTATTGGCGGGTAAAAAATAAATGACAAAAAATAACTTTTTTTAAAACTAGACGCAGCGTTTATCTACCCTCAATCATCTTATAAATATAACTTAATAATCTAATATACTAATGACTAAATATTTATTTTCGCTGTTATTCCTTATTTTAGGAACCATATCATCTACAGCACAATGCGAAATTAGAGACTTAACTGTACAAAGGACTGCTTGTGATGCTGATGAAAATTTTGATGTAACAATTAATTTCATTCATGAAGGAACAGGTGACTTAGGATTTAGAATCCAAGGAAATGGTGTTAATTATGGTGAATTTGCATATGCATCATTACCAGTTACTATTGAAAACCTGAGTGGTAATTGTGAGACCATCTATGAATTTGTAATAAGAGATATTGCACATCCTACTTGCTCAAAGAGTTATGTTTTAGGAGAGGTCTGTTGCAGTCTTAATTGTGAAATGGAGATTGTCAATCTAGATTTAGGGCCATGTGTAAATGGTGGGTATAATGCTAAATTTCACGTGAATTATTCTGAAGTATCAGGAGATGCAGTAAAAGTGTATGCAAATGGATTATTCATCGACACATATTCATTAAATCATCTTCCAATTACTCTAGAAGATATAACCTCTGTTAGTGATATAGACAATACTATTGTAGTATGTGATGATTTGAATCCAACGTGTTGTGATACTATCTATTTTACAAGTCCATGCGTTTGTGATATTAAAGATATCAGATCTAGAATTGTAGAATGTAATCCAATCGATTCTACGTTTTATGTAAGGTTTGATTTCGAAACGAATATGGTATCAGATAGTTTCCAGATTGGAGGCAATGGTATTTTCTTTGGTACCAAGGCTTACAAAGATCTACCTGCTTTTATTGGACCCATTCCATTTACAACTGATACTACATACTATCTTATTGTTGATAAGAAAAACAGTTTTTGTTTTGATGAGATGGTAATTGCTCCAGTAAATGAGTGTGATACTGAGTGCAGATTTGAAAATGTTGGATTAACTATTTCTGATTGTGGTCCTGACGATGGGTTTTATGCATACATAACCTTTGACAGTAATAATCCAGGACTAAATGGTTTTAAGATTAGAGGAAATGGTGTTGTCTATGGAGAGCATTATGCATATGGCAAAGAGTCTTATAAGGTCGGACCACTATTGGGAGATTGTCATACATTGTATGAATTTATTTTGATCGATAATGACATCAACGATTGTCAGGGTGAAGTATTTTTAGAAGAGCCTATTTGCTGTTTGTCTTGTTCAATTAGAGACTTGACAGCTGTTGGAGTATGCATTGATGATTCTGTTAAAAGGATTGACATTGACTTTATCTATGAATATTCGATGGATTCCATGTTTATTGTCAAAATCAATGCTGACACTTATGGTCCTTACCACCATGATGAATTGCCGTTGAGTATTGATGTTGCACTTTCTGGGAGCGATGAGATTAGAGTAGAAGTAGCTGACCAATCAACGCCTGATTGTAAGAAAGTCAAAGAATTTGTAGCAGGTTGTGGCGAAGTACCTTGCGGCGAGTTTACTCACATAATCACCGAGTTTAGCGATTGCTTAGAAAATAATACATATTTTTTAGATATTTCTTTCTCTTATGAAGGAGTTCATGGTGATAGTTTCTTTATTAAAATTTATGATATAATACATGGACCTTTTGCTTATGGAAAGGACTTTTATAGACTCGGACCATTCGAGAGTAATTGTAAGAAAACATTTTTTACCTTAATAGACGCAGATCGACCTGATTGCAAGAAAGTCCATGAAATAGATGAAATCAAGTGTTGTAACGATTGCGAAATAGGGGATGTTAAGATAAATGTGCAATGTTTTGAAGGAACAATGGTAGGTTTTACAATAAAAGTTGGAAACAATGGACAGCAATTTTCAAAATACAGTTTCAAACTTAAAAATGTGACCTATGGCCCATTTTCATACAATGATTTTCAAACCGTTACGATCTCTCTACCAGATGGAGTGTATGGCTTAAATATTTTTGACGTCGAATTTGACGATTGTGTGAAAGAAGTACATATGGAAGTAAATTGTGATGAAGATTGCAACCTAGATGATTTAACAGTAGAAACAATTAACTGTACTGAGGAGACTTTCCAGTTTTTGATAACTTTAAATCACAATAGGAATCCTAATGACTTATTCAAGTTGTTCATCAATCAAGAGTTAAAAGGAACATCTTCTTATTCTTTCTTGCCATTTACTACTCCTAAACTTAATCGAAATGATGGTGGACCTTGGCATATTTTGATAAAAGATGGAGCTAAAGAAGGTTGTGCTATAGATATTAATATAGAAGAAGAAGTTTGTGAATCGGGGATAGAAGATATCAAAAATTCACTGAAGGTCATTTCTAATCCTGAAGGAATTTTGTTGAGATCATCAAGTGACCTTGGGCCCATTAATGTAAAGCTATTTGATGTCTTGGGAAGGTTAGATCAAACACAAAACTGGGATTCTGCAAATGAATTACAATTGTATATATATAATTCAGAGAGTAAATTTAATATTTTAGTATTAGAGCAAAATGGAAAAATTTATTCTACTAAAATTATCCGTATCTAAGGATTGTTTTAAGATTATAAATTGATGTAAAGTATAATTTTATTACGCAAAGTAAAATTATTGTAAAACATCATTGCTTCAATGTGAATTTAATGTTAACTTTGGGTGAATCTAAAGTTAACATTAAATATTTGAAGTCTGTCTTAACTATAATTTTAACGGTATCTTACTTTGCAATCCCCTATAAAGGGATCAGCAATGCTAATATTCCATTCCAGTTAGTGAATGGGTTGATGATCGTAGATGCAGAGTTAAATGGTCATCAAGGTAGTTTCATTTTTGACACTGGAGCCAGTGATTTATTAGTAGACAACTCGATTGGTTTGCCTATAAATAGTCAGGTAGAATTTGCAACGATAAGTGGACTGACGAATTCTGGATTAGTCTCTATTGGGAATTTAAAAGTTGGCAGTATCCTAGAAATTAGTAATTATAAGGCATTTACCATCGATCTTCAAAACTTAAAAGATTATACTTCTTTAAATATCTTAGGCATTATTGGAGGACAGATGTTTAATGGTATCGTAAAAGTTGACTTTATGAAAAAGGAAATTTCTATTGTTACAGAACAAAGTATAATTCATTATAATTTACAGTCAAGCCCCATAGTTATAAAAGAGGGTGTCCCCATTATAGCACTCAGAATAGAAGGTAAAAGTTGCAATTTTATATTAGATTCAGGTGCAAGTGCTCATATTATTGACAACACTTCAATAGCCGATTTTGATAATAATCAAATACTCCAATCTAATAAGAAACTAATAACAGCTGAGGGAATATCTGAGCAAATAAAAGTTGTTTGCGCTAATATGACTTTTTTAGGAAAAGATTCTAATGAAAGGTTCATTATACAAGACCTCAAGATCATTGCAGAAGAGCTTAATATGGCAATTGGCGGGATATTGAGTCTGACTTCGTTAAAGTTAGATCATCTATATATGGATTTTACCAATAAAAGAATCTATTACCAATAGTCTTTTTATTTCAACCTTTCCTTTCTACCTTTGTTTAAATTAAAGAAGTATTATCACTTTTAAGATCCTTTACTTCGGTATTCGTCTGATTATAACAGCAATTAATGAAAAACCTCAACATAATACTACAAGACAATCAATTAGAAGACCAATTAAGGTCAATCGCTCAAAAAGTATTTGACAATACAAGGATAAGTTTTGATGAAGGAGTATACTTATTTGACAAAGCACCAATATCATATTTAGCGATTTTAGCTAACCATGTTAAGGAGCAAAAGCATGGTGATAATGTATATTTCAATAGAAATTTCCACATGGAGCCGACCAATGTTTGTTTATATACGTGTACGTTTTGCAGTTACTCAAGATTGATTAAAAAACGTGAAGAAGGTTGGGAGTACTCCATTGATGATATGATGGAAATCGTTAAGTCATATGATGGCAAGCCAGTTACCGAAGTACACATTGTAGGAGGAGTATTGCCACAATATGATATACAGTTTTATGCAGATTTATTTAAGTCCATTAAAGACCACAGACCAGAGTTACACATCAAAGCTTTAACGCCTGTAGAGTATCATTATATTTTTAAAAAAGGTAAAGTGTCTTATGAAGAAGGTATGAAGATTATGGCAGATGCAGGTCTCGATTCTATGCCAGGAGGAGGTGCGGAGATTTTTCACGAAGAGATTAGAGACCAAATTGCTGGAGGCAAATGCTCAGGAGAAGAATGGCTATCAATTCATAGGATTTGGCACAAAATGGGGTACAGGAGTAATGCAACCATGCTATACGGACACATCGAAAAATTTCACCACCGAGTAGACCACTTAGAAAAATTAAGAGCATTACAGGATGAAACTGCCGGGTTTCAAACATTCATACCACTTAAGTTTAGAAACAAAGGTAATCAGTTATCGCATATACCAGAATCAACTGTAATTGAGGATTTAAGAACCTACGCTATATCTAGGATATATTTAGACAACTTCGACCATATCAAGGCCTACTGGCCTATGATTAGTAGGGAAGTAGCTCAAATGTCATTAGCCTATGGGGTTGATGACATGGATGGTACTATTGACGACACCACCAAGATATATTCTATGGCTGGTTCTGAGGAACAAAACCCTTCATTGTCTACTGAAGACCTAGTCAAAATGATTCGCCTTGTAGGTAGAAAACCTGTTGAAAGAGACACACTTTATAATGTAGTCACCGATTATTCAGAAGTAGTTTTTGACTCTGATAACGAGTTTAAAGGTTATCTGTCATTGCCTGTGACTAGTAATTAGAGCGAGCAAGGACAGGGTATTATTCGCCTTTTGCACCTATCTGGACAAAAGAAATGGTAAGCAGACAAAAGTAAGAGATAATTCAGGCTTAAAAGTGTTTCGTTCTAGCTAATTAATCCAAGTTGTTTATCACCTTAGCTTTATTGTAGCTTTTGATGGATGTATAAAGTTCTTGAGGCAATTGAGTACCTACCATGACGTCTTTACCACTTTTAAGGTGTAGGAGCATTCCTATATTTCCTCGGGTATTAAAAGCTCTTCCTTTTCGGTATCCCATTCTAACTCCCCAACCACCGTAGTCTTTTATCGGTCGATATTTGGTAATTTCTATAGATTTTATTTCCTCCCAAAGCAAGGTCGTTTCTTTGCGTTGATAAGGCCAAAATTTGTGTGAAATTCCTTGCTTAGTTACCTTTGTATCCAGATGGCTAAATTCAAAAATGAATAATATTGCTAAGGCTGTCAGTACAGTAATTATAACATAAGTATAATTTGCAGCACCTAAGGAAGACACATAGAAATAATTAGCCATTACAACTAAAGATAAGATTACATATCCCCAAAGACTGTTAAATTTTTGCTTTTCGCTAAAAGAGGCCATTAAAAAGTTACTCTTTTTACTAGCTCTTTGTCATCTCTTTTTATAACGACATCGATTGTGTCTCCTTTATGATATTTGCTTAATGCCTGCATATAAGATTTCATATCATACACTTCAATTTCACCCATTTTTATCACTATGTCTCCAGAAATCATATCATACTTGAAAGCTGTTTTGCCTTCTCTCACACCATCTATTCTCATGCCTTTACCATCAAACAAATAATCTGGCATGACTCCCAGTGTCACATTAAAATCTGGTGTTTCTTCTGTATCGTCTTTTGTTTTTGTGAAAGGTATAGTATCGTATTTTTGAGTTCTAACTATAATTTTATACAGATATTGAGATATATCTCTAAGACCTCTAAAATTAATGAGGTGGATATCATCACTTGGCTTGTGGTAATCAGCATGCTGCCCAGTAAAGAAGAATAATACAGGAATATCCTGTAAGTAAAAGGAAGTGTGATCTGATGGTCCAATACCTGAGGGTGTTTTCTTTAGTTTTAAATCTCCACTTTCTTTATCCAATACTTTATCCCAAATTGGAGATGTACCTACTCCGCCGACAGCCAAAGCTCTATCTTTGTTAAGTCTTCCTACCATGTCCATATTAAACATATAGGCCACAGCTTTCATATCAATAGTTGGATTGTGTACATAGTAATTACTACCCCAAAGTCCTTTTTCTTCCCCTGAGAATGCAAGGAACAAGTAATTGAATTTAGCCGTTTTCGTATTATTTTTTAACAGCTCAGCAAGATATAACATTGCTGATACTCCGCTGGCATTATCGTCCGCACCGTTGTGTATTTCTGCTGGACCCACGTATAGGGACCCTTCTCCACCATAGCCTAAATGATCGTAATGGGCGCCTAATACAATCGTATAAGTAGCTCCATTGTCAATATATCCAGCAACATTGTTACCAGAGATAGAGGGGTCATCTTCTGAAGGTGCCTCTGCATGAGGGTTCATTTTAATCTTTCTAGTATAGTTTTGGAGATAAGTATTGTTGTCACCTTTTGGTAGTAACCCGATTTCTTTATATCGCTTCACAATGTATTTAGCTGCCATTTCTTCACCTACAGTTCCAGTTTCTCTACCTTCAAGTAAATCCGCGGCCAAATATGACAAGTCTGCTGTAATTTGTCCCATTGGGTCTTCTCCAGGGATGTTGATCGTTGTCTTACACGATATGAATAATATTCCTAAAACAAATAAATATAATGTTGTTCTTAATTTCACTCTATTCTTTTTTATTTAACAATAAAATTTGACTTTAAAGTTCGAATCCTACTCTAAGTATCTTGATATTTAACTATAAAAATGTTTCAATAAAAATCCCATCTATTTTAGAAATAAATGGGATTTTTCAAAAGCATTAAAATTTTATTTATTTATCAATCCCAAGATTGATTTTCAACTTTTGCTTTTTGTACAATTTCCATATACTCCTCAGGCGTCAGTCCGTCAAGAACATAATCAACTGGATTGACGGCCTTGCCATTGATCCACACTTCATAGTGTAAATGTGGTGCTGTCGATGTACCAGTGGACCCAACAGTTCCAATTTGTTGACCTTTCTTAACTACTTCACCAACTTTTACAGTTATGGTTTGCATATGCCCATATAATGACTTAAAGCCAAATCCATGGTCGATTAAAACTTTATTTCCATATCCTTTGGATCCTTTTTTTACTTCTACAACTGTACCATGGCCTGTAGCTTGGATCGCAGTACCTCTTGGTGCTGTAAAATCAATGCCTTGGTGAAGTTTTTTAACTTTATGTACAGGGTGTAACCTAATACCATATCCTGATAAGTGTTTAATGTCTTTTTTTAATTTGTCTTCCCTTACTGGCTTGATTGAAGGTATAGATGTCAACCTTTCTTCTCTTTTGATGGCTTGTTCATATAGGGTATCTAAAGACTTTTGTTGAAGCTCAAATTTTGTTTTTAATTTATCAATTTTAGAAAGTGATTCTTTGATCTTTACACCTGTAACACCCACACCATCCAAATAGCTGTATGATTCTGCTCCTCCAATACCTGCTGCCCATATGCCTGAGTCAATTGGAGCCATATTAAATATCATCCTATGCACATCATTGTCTTTCTGATGGATTTTATTTAATTGCTTTGATAAGGTTGACACATCTTTATTCATAGTCTGAAGATGATAAGTCAATTGGTCGATCTCCATAGCTTGGGCTTGTTCTTTTGGGGTAGGTAAAAATTTACTACCTAAGTGTAACAAACCCACTGCCACCAATACTACCAAGCTAAAGTTAAGTACTAACTTAGAAAGTTTTTGCTTAGAAGTTGATTTATGTTTTTCAAATTGAAGGGTTTTTTCGTTATAAACAAATTTCTGCTTTCCCATGAAAATAGTTAAACTACATTAAAAAAATGACTACTTTTGCACACTTTATAAAGGAACAAAGTTACCTCATAGGGGGGAGTGACGACGACAAAATTAACATTGATTTTTATTTATCACAACTTTTAGCAGTATTTCTTTATATTTTTTATATATAAACTATCCTAATTGATAATTTTACCTCTTAGAGAGGTTTATATATGTTATTATTTGTTATAAAAGATTTTTAAAAATTATTACCAATGACGGCAAATCAAATTAGACAAGCATTTTTTGACTACTTCGAGAAAAAGGATCATAAGATTGTAAGCTCTGCTCCGATAGTTTTAAAGGATGACCCAACATTGATGTTTACCAATGCTGGAATGAATCAATTTAAAGATTTGTTCCTAGGATATAAAGTACCAGACAATCGCAGAATAGCAAATTCTCAAAAATGTTTAAGAGTATCAGGCAAGCATAATGACTTAGAAGAAGTAGGGAGAGATTCTTACCATCATACAATGTTTGAGATGTTAGGTAACTGGTCTGTAGGAGACTATTTTAAAAAAGAAGCTATTGCATGGGCTTGGGAGTTGCTCACAAAGGTATATAAATTAGATCCCTCAAGGATTTATGCTACTGTCTTTGAAGGTGACCACAATGACGGATTAGGTAAAGATGATGAAGCTGCAACTATTTGGGAACAATATCTACCTGCAGATAGAATATTGTTTTGCAACAAAAAGGATAACTTCTGGGAAATGGGTGAAACAGGGCCTTGTGGTCCATGTTCGGAATTGCATTTTGATATGAGATCGGATGCAGATAGAGCTAAGTTGTCAGGAAGAGAGTTGGTAAATAAAGATAGCCCGGAAGTTATCGAAATATGGAATTTAGTTTTCATGCAATTTAATAGAATGGCCGATGGAACTCTTCAGTCTCTGCCTGAAAACCACATCGATACAGGTATGGGATTTGAAAGGTTGTGTATGGCCATTCAAGGTAAAAAATCTAATTATGACACGGATATATTTACACCATTTATAGAGTTAATAGAAAAGACATCGGGAGTAAAATATACTGGTAAATATGATGGTAGTTCGATGTCAGATATTGCCATGAGAATAGCTGCTGATCACGTTAGAGCAGTATCATTCGCTATTGCAGATGGTGAATTGCCAGGTAACACTGGTGCTGGATATGTAATTCGAAGGATATTAAGGAGAGCTGTTCGATATAATTATACTTACTTAAATCAAGAGGAACCAATGCTTTTTAAATTGGTTAACCTCTTGGCAGATAAATTTAAATCAGCTTTTCCTGAATTACAGGCTCAAAGAGGTTTTGTAGAAAAAGTGATCAAAGAAGAAGAAAAATCATTTTTAAAGACACTAAATGGTGGCTTAAAAAGACTAGATAATGTGACGGTTGTGGATTCAACAATCAGTGGAGATGATGCATTTGAATTGTATGATACCTATGGGTTTCCAATAGATTTGACACGCCTTATTTCAGAGGAGAAGGGGTTAAAAGTAGATGAAGAAGGCTTTAACAAAGCATTACAAGCACAAAAAGATCGGGGCAGAAAAGATGCTAAGCGTGAAACAGGAGATTGGAATGTAGTCCATCCAGGCAGAGAAGTTGATTTTGTAGGTTATGACCAATTAAGGGTTTCTGATGCTAAGATATTATCGTACAGGGCTATAAAACAAAAGGATGAAGTAGTATATCAGATAGTTTTAAATAAAACACCTTTTTATGCAGAGGGAGGAGGGCAAGTCGGCGATCAAGGTACTCTCGTAGTAGGTGCAGATGTGATAAAAGTCATTGACACTAAGAAAGAAAATGACTTGATTGTTCATTTTACTACAAGACTTCCTGAAGAATTAGATGGAAAGGTAGAAGCGGAAGTGGATGAAGAAAAAAGAAGATATACTGAGAATAATCACTCGGCTACACATTTATTACACAGTGCTCTTAATAGAGTTTTAGGATCTCATGTTCAGCAAAAAGGCTCATTGGTAAGAGAGGCTAATTTGAGGTTTGATTTTGCTCATTTCCAAAAGATGACAGATGAAGAAATCTCAGATGTAGAGCGTATGGTTAACGAAAAGATCAGAGAGAATATCAAATTAGACGAGAATCGGTCAATTCCAATTAAGGATGCCAAAGACGCTGGAGCAACTATGTTGTTTGGTGAAAAATATGGAGATTATGTAAGAATGATTACATTTGATCCTGAATATAGTAGAGAGCTTTGTGGAGGTTGTCATGTCAATGCAACGGGGGAAATTGGGCTTTTTAGAATTGTTTCAGAAGGAGCTGTTGCAGCTGGAGTTAGAAGAATAGAGGCAGTAACTTCTATCAAAGCAGAAGATTTCATCAATGATAAAATCAATGAATTAAATGAAATAAAATCTCTATTCAAATCCACCCAAAATACTGTAAGACAAGTATCTGAGCTACAAGATGAAAATAAAATATTACAAAAAGAGATTGAGAGATTGATCGCGGATACCGCTTTGGGTATTAAGGACGATCTGATAAAGAACGCAATTGAAGTGAATGGAATTAAAGTGGTTAAAACCATTTTAAAAGATTTGGATAGTAAAAATGCAAAGACTTTAGCTTATAATATATTGGGAGAGTTAGGCAGTGGCTTGGTATATTTTGGACTAGAGTCTGGTGATAAACCACAGTTAATGATAGCAATTACTGAAGATTTAGTAAATGATAAAGGCCTACATGCTGGTAATATGGTCAAATCTTTAGCATCTCACATACGAGGTGGTGGAGGTGGTCAACCATTCTTTGCTACAGCTGGTGGATCTGATAACTCTGGGTTAAGCAAAGCTCTTGAAGGATTGAATGTATTGTTAGGCTAAAAGTAAAAATTTGAAATACCCAGAAAAATATTACAGATTCTTTTTTGGTAGGAATGCAGACTACTATATGAATGTATTATATCAATTTGATAGTGGCAGGAAGACTGTTTTCAATATAGCAGCATTCTTTTTTGGCTTGATGTGGCTGCTTTATAGGCAAATGTATTTCATCGTATTAATAGCATGGGGGATAATGTTATTTGAAAATCAGATTGAAACGTTATTAGTTGATACATACGGATTTAATTGGAATGAAAATAATGGATGGCTTTTAGTATCTACTCTAATCTGGGCTACTCTTTTTGGATTTTTAGGGAATAGATTTTACATCAATCATGCAGATAAAACGATTGGTAAAATCATTGAAATGAATATGGATGAACAAAGAACAGAAGACATGATTGTCAAAAAAGGCAGCATTACTTTAATACCACATCTTTTAATAATCCTTATACTTTCTATAGTAGTTGCATTAGGCAAAAAAGGATTGATTTCTTAGAATATAAGAAAGCTTAATCCTAACAGATACCGAATTTGCTGCCAGTAAAGTTATTACAAACTTTTGTATAGATTATTTTGTTACTAAATTTATAGTAGTTTTATACTTTATTATTTTACCCTTTTAATATTATTTATTGAATACACACCAAGAAAAATCTAGTAGTCAGATATTATTGACATTAGAATCTGTTGATCCATATGAAATATATGGCGAGAAGAATGCTAAGATTCAATTAATCAAAGATAAGTTTCCAGATTTACAAATAATAAGTAGAGGTACAACTCTTAAGATATCTGGTGACAAATCTCAAGCTCAAGAAGCTAAGGCTATATTTGAATTATTGATTAACATCGTAAAATCTAAGAGAGAGTTGACTAAACAAACTGTGCAGGACGTACTTGAGGGATCAAATCCAATGGAAACTATGTTGTCAAGAAAAGATAACAAAGGTTTGATCGTCTATGGTAGAAATGGTCACCCTATTAAGGCTAAAACTAAAAATCAAAAGAAATTAGTTGATCTATCTAAGACCGATGATATTGTGTTTGCTATTGGTCCAGCTGGGACTGGTAAGACATACACGGCAGTAGCTATTGCAGTAGCTGCATTAAAAAACAAGCTAGTTAAGAAAATAATCCTGACTAGACCAGCAGTTGAAGCGGGTGAAAGTTTAGGATTTTTACCTGGAGACCTTAAGGATAAAATTGATCCATACTTAAGGCCACTTTATGATGCATTAAATGACCTATTCCCTAAGGAAAAATTAAATTATTTTATGGATAATGGTACCATTGAAGTGGCGCCCTTAGCATTTATGAGGGGAAGAACGTTGGACAATGCCTTTATAATATTAGATGAAGCTCAGAACTGTACAAGTGCTCAAATCAAGATGTTTTTAACAAGACTAGGACCATCTGCTAAATGCATTATAACTGGAGATCTATCACAAATAGATTTGCCGCATAGACAGACTTCAGGCCTTTATAAGGCATTGAGTATCTTACAAGGAATAACAGGTATTGGACAACTTTATTTAGACGAAAATGACGTGGTAAGGCACAGACTAGTCAAACAAATCATTATAAGTTACAATAGGTCCAATGACGATGATTCTAAATATAGAGAGTCATTTAACAACAATCAATTAGGAACACCTAAATTTTTAAAGAAAGACGAAGAAGAATGACCTCTAAAGTGACATATACAGGAGACTTATCCACCAAAGCTCTCCATTTGAAGTCTGGAAATATTGTTATTACAGATGCTCCAATTGATAATAATGGTAAAGGAGAGGCGTTTTCGCCAACTGACTTAATGGCTACTTCTCTTGCTTCATGCATGATTACAATTATGGGAATATCTGCTAAAAATCATGGTATTGACATGGAAGGAACGACAGCTGAAATAACTAAAATAATGTCTACCGAAGGTCCAAGGAAAATTATTGAAATCATTGTTGGTCTAGAAATGCCTAATAAAGAATACACGACAAAAGAAAGAAAAATACTTCTAGCAGCAGCCGAAAGTTGTCCTGTAGGGAGAAGTTTACATCCGGACTTGAAACAATCCATTACAATTAGGTGGCATGAAGCTTAAGGTTTTTCATCCAACTGGGATATTAACAGGAAAGATATCTTATGGAGGATCTAAAAGTATATCAAATAGAGTATTGGTAATTCAACATCTATGTAATGATGATTTTACAATAGAAAACCTTTCAAACAGTGATGACACAAAATCTTTAGTCAATATATTAAACAATATTTCTGATGTGAATGATGTGCATCATGCAGGGACTACGTTTAGATTCTTGACAAGTCTTTTAGCTATTAAAGATGGAGATCAAATATTGACTGGTTCGGATAGAATGAAGGAGAGACCAATAGGTCCTTTAGTAGACGCCTTAATTGAATTAGGTTGTAATATTGAATATATAGATAAAGAAGGGTTTCCTCCATTAAAAATAAAATCTCCAAATTCGACAATAGGTAACAAGGTGAGTATTGATGGTGGTGTAAGCTCGCAGTATCTATCATCTTTATTACTCGTAGCTCCAACATTGCCAAATGGACTTAGTTTGACTATTCTTGGCGATTTAGTTTCTAAGCCATACTTGGACATGACCTTAAGTATTATGGCCTATTTTGGTATTAAATATGAATGGAATGACCAAACAATAAAGATTTCTTCTCAAGAATATATTGCAAAGGACTTTTATGTAGAATCTGATTGGTCATCTGCTAGTTATTATTTTAGTTTTGCTGCATTTAGCAAAAGTGCAAAAATTAAAATCTCTGGTTTGAAGAATGAGAGTCTCCAAGCTGATGCACAAATTAAAGAGATTGCCAAATATTTTGGAGTTAATTATCATTTTGATGAAGACCTTGTGATTACAAAAAATGAAGGGGCTCCAATTGCATCATTTTTTGAATTCGATTTTATCTCATGTCCTGATATTGCTCAAACAGTGTTTGTAATGTGTGGCGGGCTGGATGTAAACGGACTCTTTAGTGGGTTGCAGACATTAAAGATCAAAGAGACCGATAGAATAAGTGCATCAGCCAATGAGTTAAATAAGGTTGGTAGCTATTTATCTAAAGTTCCTCAAAAGTTTGCACAAAAGACTGAGAAAGAACTATACATGATCGATGGTAAAAGTGTAGTCAATTGTCCTGTATTTGATACTTATCATGATCATAGGATGGCCATGGCATTTGCTCCTTTAGCACTAAGAGGTCAAGTAGTATTTAACAATGCAAATGTTGTAAGCAAATCCTATCCATCTTTTTGGCAAGATTTGGAAGTATTGGGATTTAAAATAGAAATGTTAGATTAATCTAATAATAATATGAAAAAGGAAAGAAAGGAAGATTCATTCTTAAAAAAGCCTTGGTATAAAGGTGGCAATGAATTGATGGGTAAAACCATTAGTAGTCTTATGAAATATCCACAAGATGCAATAGACAATAAAATAGAGGGGACAGTAAGGATTAAAATTGATATTGATCATGTTGGCAATGTCGTGGAAGCAAAAGTGCAAATTGGAATTGGCTTCGGTTGTGATGAAGAAGCACTTAGGTTAGTTAAGTTGTTAAAATTTGAAGTGGCCAAAACTCCTCGTAAGCTCAAAGTCATTTTTCATAAAAACCTAAATATCAATTTCAAATTAAAAGATATTAAAAAACAGGCTTCGAAGCCTGTAGCTCAGATTTCACCACCAACTGCCTTTAGTTACAATGTGGTTCCTTCAAAAGTTGTTGTTGATCAAAAAACAGTCGAGGTTCTTAAACCAAAGACAATTACATACACCATCAAGCTAAATTAATTAGACTTACTTCGTCAAATTAACAAACTAAGAAGTCTAAAATTGCTGCTTTATTCAAATTTAATTGGTTTATGGTAAAAAAAAAGTCAATTTAGAATTTGTCATACACCAACTATTGCTATTTTTACATCAATAATGAAGTGAGGTTCATTTAATTTTTGAATTACAACCTAAAACACAAAACATATTTATGAAGGTAATTGCTAATATTGTATTGATTCTATTAATAGCATTGTTAGGGTATATGCTATTCAATTCGATTAAAGAACCTATTGCTTTTCAAGAAGGTAAAACATTAAGAGCAGATGTGGTTTCTAGTAAATTAAGTGACATAAGAAGATCCCAAGAGATTTATAAGTCAATAACGGGTAGTTATGCTGGCAATTTTGAGTTACTAGTAAGTACCCTAAAAAGAGATAGCATCCCATTTGAGAAAATCTTGAATGATCCAGAAGACCCATCAAATCCTGATAAATTTATTAGAGAAACATCATACTTACCTGCTATTGATTCAATATTAGCTATGGGAATAAATTTAGATTCTCTTCAATATGTACCATTTACTCTTGGTGAAAAATTTGACATTCAAGCAGACACTATTGAGTATCAAAGTACACAAGTGAATGTGGTCCAAGTAGGAACAAAGTGGAAAGTGTTTATGGGACCATTTGCAGACAGAAGATTTGCGAAATATGATAAGACTTACGACCCAGAAAAATTGTTTAAATTTGGAGATATGGGAAGCCCTAGCTTAAGTGGAAACTGGGAATAATGGTAGATCTTGAATTTGATTCAAATACTTTAGGAGTTAATAATATAAAATTGTCTGCCATTTTTGAGGCGGACAATTTTGTTTATAGCACCTTTGATCAAGATAACAATATGTTATCTTTCAATAGAGGGTTGCCCTACACAGAATTTGATACTGTAATAAATACAATAAATCCAGTGACAACTAAGGTAGCAGTAAAAACACCTTTTTTTGGTCATTTTGGAGATCAAGAGAGAATTCCAATGGAGGGTCAATTTTTTATTGATAAGATGACCGGTCAAAATATTTGGTGTTCTTATGAATCACCTTTCACTCCTAAGGGTGTAAGTATCAAGCATTTTTCAACCTTGTTAAATCATGAATTTTATTTAGACCATAGGCCCATTTTTCATATTCATTTTGATGAAGATTTATTCCACATCTATGTGCAAAACAATGGAGAATTAATGTTATACAATTGCTATAAAATGGACGGTGAAGGTGATTTACTTTATTACCACAGTCTAATTAGTCAAGCTCTAGATTTGAATGTTGAGTTTAATACTTTAAGGTTATCGGGTATGATTGAGCATTATTCAAAAGCCTATACCCAATTATCTCCATTTCACAATCATATTGAATTTGTGAATTCTCCAGATGTGAATATTATAACAACGAGAGAAGATCTAAAACCTTACCATTTTTACGACCATATTATTAACCTTAAATGCGGATTATAGCGGGAGAATTTAGAGGTAGAAAGTTTAACCCTCCTGCCAATAAATGGCCTACAAGGCCCACTACTGACTTTGCAAAGGAAGGACTTTACAATATTCTTCAAAATAGAATTGATTTTGAAGAAGTTACAATGCTTGATTTATTTGGTGGAACAGGTAATCATTGCTATGAGTTTGTGTCAAGGGGCTGCACTGACGTCACATATGTTGAAAAATTTAAACCATGTTTAGCATTTGTTAAAGAAATCGCAACACAGTTAGACATAAATGATAAACTTACAATGGTACAATCTGATGTGTTTAAGTACTTGGAATCCACCACTAAAAACTTTGATATAATCTTTGCGGACCCACCTTATGACATGAAAAACATGTTAGATCTACCCAATATAATCTTAAATAAGGAGCTACTAAATAGAGGAGGTCTATTAATCATTGAGCACAGTAAGCAAACAACTTTTAGCAGTAATCCAATGCATATAGAAGAGAGGACTTATGGTGGATGTGTATTCTCATTTTTTTCAAAACAGGATTAACAACAATTTCCTTCGATATTATTTTCTGCGGAAACAGTAAACGGCATCGCGCCTCCACAGCCTTCAAATATTCCAAAATGAGTATCCCAGGTCCCATAAAACTCAAAATAGTCCTTAAACCTTGTATCTGATAACATTTTGTAGGTGTTGCCACAAACAGGCATTACTTTACCTTTTTTAAACTCGTGGTGATCATCTAAAATGAAAGTATTTTCTGTATAAGGAATGCCGCCCTTATATGCTACAGCTTGACCGTAATCTTCGCAGTCACTTTCAAGCCCATCAATTTTAAATAACCTATAGGTTACCGAAAAGAATTTAATGTCACCAGTGATTTCTTCTAGCTCTTTATTTTCTATAGTAATAGGATGGCTTTCTATAGTTCTTGGATCAGTAAAACCAGCAGTTTTAGCTGTTCTAAGAAAATCATTCCAATAAAGAGCTCCGCTTAGGCATTCACCCCAAAGTACTTGATTGTCTCTTAAGTCTTGTGGGATACGTCGATCACTATATACATCACTAAAGTACATTTCCCCACCAGGTTTAAGCAATTCAAATGCGTCTTTTAATACACTTTCTTTATCTTCTACTAAGTTAATTACACAATTAGATATGATAACGTCAATAGACCCTTTTGGGATGTCTAGAGCCGACAATTCATCTAAGTTACCTTTCAGGAAAGATACATTGCTTTTAGAATATCCAAATCTCTCTTTGTGGTAATCTGTATGTCTTTGAGCCACATCTAACTGTTCTTGGGTCATATCAATACCGGTTACGTGACCAGACTCACCTACTAGCTGTGATGCTATATATACATCTCTGCCACTTCCACTTCCTAGATCTATGATCTTCAATCCAAGTAGTGCATCAGGAATTGTTAACCCGCATCCATAGTATTTTGAAATTACTTCATCATGTATAGAGCTCAAAGCTTTTTTGATATGCTTTGGAGGCTCTTCTAGAGTACAACAAGCGTTTGTCTTAAGATCTTCGGACTTTTGTAACTCTTTTCCGTAATACTCTTTTACGCTTTCGTGAACTTTGGTCATTTATAGTAATATTTATTGATTTTCAAATAGATTCAAAATACTAAATCTATATTAAAGTAAGATATATATACCTGTAACAAAAAAGATTTTACTTAAGTTGTTAAAACGTAGAGTAAATATCCAAATAATGAGCCTCCTAGTACAACATAAGCACTATTTAGCTTTTTGAAGTAGAAAAGAGTAAAAATACTTATTATTGCTATTAAAATAGTTTTCCAATCTACAAGAGTATCTTTTCCCATATTAATACATACAACTATTATCACTGCCACTGCAGCAACATTTACTGCATCAAGAAAGGCAGATAATAGTGAAGATTTCCTAATTTTATAAACCATAGGATTTATTAACCACACAAACAGAAATGAAGGTAGAAATATACCTAATGTAGCAAATACAGCTCCCCAAGCTCCTCCAAGTTGCCAACCAATAAATGTTGCTGTTGATAAAACTGGTCCAGGAGTAATTTGCCCTACAGCTACCGCATCCATTAATTGCTGTCGAGACAATAGGCCTGTACTTACTAGCTCGGCGTCTAGAAAAGCAAATAATACATAACCACCGCCATACAGTAATGACCCAACCTTTAAAAATGTGAGAAATATTTTTAGATTTTCATCATTAAGTGCTTGCCAGAACAAAGGAAACGCCAACATCGTTGCATTATTACCATAGATTTTATCTTTAAAAAGGTATATTAGGACTCCTATTAATCCACAACCAAACAACGCTGCAATCTCATTGACCCCAAGTAAACAAACAATTACTGTTATTATTCCAAGGGCTGCTAATTCATAGTTTTTGACGGCTTTAGCCCCTAACTTATAAGAGGCAGATAAAATAATTGCAATAACAGCTGGTTTTATGCCATAAATGAATGGTTCTACTTGAGGCAATTGGCCATATTTTTGGTAAAGCCAAGCGATAAAGCATGTAATTAGGACTGCTGGAAAAATAAATAACCCTCCTGCCAGAAATAATCCTTTCCAGCCTCCTCTTTCGTAACCACAATGCATGGTCATTTCTGTTGAATTAGGGCCAGGAATCAAATTAGTCACGCCAATTAAGTCTAAAAAATGCTGATGGTCCATCCATTTACGTTTACGGATAATCTCATCTTCCATCATCGCAATATGAGCGGCAGGTCCTCCAAATGCGATGCAACCTAACTTGAAGAAAACACTACTTATTTCTTTTAAATTACTCATTTGTTTTGAAATTTTATACAAAATTATTATTCTTCGCCGCACTTACGAAACTATTTAGGCAGTTTTTTTAAATTCAATAGGAAGGGTTACCTATTTTATAATTTAGCTTCTTGTCACATAGAATAATAAGAAATGTGCTCTTGATAATAAATAGATTACTTTTCTAAAAATGATGGATATAAAAGACTCCAGCTCGAAATAAGTGATGTTAACTCACATTTAAGCTTACAAGGATATCAAATTATGTCACCTTTGACAGATCGAAAAAACAACTATAGATAAATGATATGATCTATCTACTTTATCAACGATATTGCAGATGCACCTAAGTATTCATTTTCTTTGTAAAACTTTAATATATAGATGCCATTTGATTGATCAAAAAGCGATACATTGTTGATATTAACTTCACTGATATTTTTCACTAACAAGCCATTACTATTGTAGACTTTTATACAATCAGGTATAGTCACAATGTCAATTGACTTTATTTTTACAATTCCATTTGTAGGATTAGGGAAAACTTTTATCTCATTTTGAAAGACATTATTAACAGCAGTAACTACATCACTACTCATCCTTCCTGAGGTAGTATTTATTGTCATGCCTGTGGTGTCCATGGAGCTGGTTTCTCTAAATTCAAGAACTGACTTTTTAGAACCATTCGTCATAAACTTATAGGTTAATACATTGTTGTTAAGGTCTCCTAATCCTCCTCCAATTATGGTTGTGACATCTATCCAAAGTACTTGTCCAAAAAATGCTAATCCAGCTTCAATCTTTGTGGCAGTAGAATCCAATTGTTCTACTTTTAGCACTTCAAAATCTTGTCCAAATAGATTAAGCTTACCCCAAGCAGTAGCTTCTTCACTTCTCAATACTTTAGTTACTATCCTGATTGAATCAAGCGTAGCTCCTGGAAGTGGAATTGGAATGGTATCTAATCCGGGGATAAGATCACTGTCAAATTGTAGTCTAAACTCAAATGCATCATTGTACTTGTCTTTATAGGTGAATGGGGTAGTTCGATATGTAAAAGGTTCCATAAAGTCTGCTGACGCATCTACATCAAATCCAGAAAAGTTACCAATAGAAAGACCTATAACCTCTATGTTGTTTTCTGATCTTATTGCAGCTGCATCAAATCCATTAATATTAATCAATATATTTGCAGTTGGAAAAGAGTCCGCCAGTTCTGTTTTTTTTATATCCTCAAAACGCTCAGTATCATTTGCTCCGAAACTAAACGAATCATATGTCCAAATAAGATTTTCACCTTTATCTTTAAATGAACTATTACCTTGATAGTTGAAAAATAACCTATATTCTAGCTCATCACCAATATCAGGCAAAGTTGTTTTATCAATAGTAATTTGACCATTGAGTGCAATGCAACTTATAATAAGGATAAATAGAAATATAACTTGTTTCATGATACGATCTTTATTTAAATCAAAAGTACTAAATTTTAATCATTAGGTGTATCTACAGATTTTAATATCATGAGCTGTAAGACATTTTAAATATAGATTAAAGTGTAAAATCAATTCTATATAAAAGTCTGGGTTGATAAATATTTAAAATTTAATATAAGTAAGCAATTACTATAATAATAGATTAAAATGTTACTTACCAATACCAGAATATAAAAGCCTCGATTAATATAGATTTTTATGATCCATCACCCCCATACCAAATAATGCATAATCATATTTCACAGGATCTAGCGGATCCAAGCTTTTTAAGTAGGAGGTTAGTTCCTCCACAGCCAACCAATCTTTTTGTTTTCTTTTTAATATTCCTAAACTTTTTGATACTCTTTCTACATGAACATCATACGGGATCATCAGTTCAGAAGGTTTGATTCTTTTCCAAAGATTGAAGTCAATACCTTCTATATCAGTTCTAACCATCCACCTTAAGAACATATTTAATCTTTTACACGTAGATTTTCTTTCTGGAGTAGCTATATGCTTTTTGGTACGATCGAGGAAGTAAGTTAGGGAGAAAAAATAATTATGAAAATTTATCAATTTTTCCTTAATTGGTGCAGTCTTATTATTGGTTATTGGCATTAAAAATGCATCTTCGAGTGATTCGAAATTGGAGTAATGATGTCTTAAGAATTCAATAAAATATAAAGTGTCAGAACTATTAAATGTTCGGTGAACAAAGCCATCAAACCTTTTTAAATCTTTGTCTTTGTGATTCATTATAAAGTCGTACGGAGCATTGTCCATTAAATTGAACAAAGTTTTGGACTTATTTATAATAGTTGCTCTTTGTCCCCAAGAAAACATTGCTGTCCAAAATGCTGTAATTTCTACATCCTGAAGTCTTTTATAACTCTTAGGAATAGAAATTGGGTCACTCTCGATGAATGTTGTAGTTGCGTAAAGTGCATACTTTTCTTCTAAAAGGTCTTTTATATATTGCGAAGATCTCATAGAAGAAAAGTTATTCACTTGGTATTAAAGACTTTGCTTAATTTCGATAATTTCGTAAGATTCAATAACATCTCCGATTCTGATGTCATTATAATTCTTAATGGACATACCACACTCCATTTGGTTTTTAACCTCTTTGGCATCATCTTTAAACCTCTTAAGAGAACTTAACTCACCATGAGCCCCCTCTTTAATAGGATAGACAACGATACCATCTCTAATTAACCTAATATGGCTGTTTCTAAGAATTTTACCTTCAGTTACAAAACATCCAGCAATTGTACCAATCTTACTAATTTTAAATGTTTCTCTAACTTCTGCTGTACCCAAGATTTTCTCCTCTTTAGTAGGTTCAAGCATGCCTTCCATAGCAAGTTTGACCTCTTCGATCGCTTCGTATATGATAGAATATGTCTTGATTTGAACACCTTCTTTTTCAGCTAAGGTTCTTGCCCCACTTGAAGGTCTAACTTGGAATCCAATAATGATAGCGTCTGAAGCTGAAGCTAACAATACATCAGATTCAGCTATCTGACCAACAGCCTTATGAATTACATTAACTTGTATAGTTTCTACAGAAAGTTTAATTAATGAATCACTCAATGCTTCGATAGATCCATCCACATCACCTTTCACAATTAGGTTTAATTCTTTAAATGTACCAAGAGCTAATCTTCTTCCGATCTCATCTAAACTAATACGTTTAGAAGCTCTAGACGTTTGTTCTCTTTCGATTTGAGCTCTTTTAGTTGCAATTGATCTAGCATTTTGTTCAGACTCAGTAACTTTAAGTACTTCCCCTGCTTGAGGAGCTCCACTTAGTCCTAGTACCATCACTGGGGTTGAAGGGCCTGCTGTTTTAATTCTCTTGCCCTTATCATTTTCCATGGCTTTTACCTTACCACTATGTGCACCTGCTACGATAGGGTCACCAATTTTAAGAGTACCTTTTTGGACTAAAATTTTTGTAATGTAACCTTTTCCCTTATCTAAAGAAGCTTCTACAACTGTACCAACTGCAAGTCTATTTGGATTAGCTCTCAAATCTAATAATTCTGCTTCGTAAGCAATTTTTTCTAATAACAGATCTATATTAAGACCTGTTTTAGCTGATATATCCTGCGATTGGATTTTTCCTCCCCATTCTTCGACTAAAAGATTCATTCCTGCTAATTCTTGCTTTATTCTAGTAGAATCAGAGCCATCTTTATCAATCTTATTGATTGCAAATATGATAGGTACACCAGCTGCTTGAGCATGAGAAATTGCTTCTTTAGTTTGTGGCATTATCCTGTCATCTGCGGCAATTATTACCACAACAATATCCGTAACTTTAGCACCCCTAGCTCTCATGGCTGTAAAAGCCTCGTGACCTGGTGTATCAAGGAAAGTAATTTTTTTATCTTTTACTGCCACCTCATAAGCTCCAATATGCTGCGTAATACCTCCTGCTTCTCCACTTGCAACATTTGCATTTCGGATATAATCCAGTAATGACGTTTTTCCGTGATCGACATGACCCATTACCGTAACAATAGGGCCTCTAGGCTCTAAGTCTTTAGGATCGTCGATGATGTCTAAGTCTTCTTCTACCGAATCCTCAGCATTGATAAATTCGATTTCGAAGCCAAATTCACTAGCTAATAATTCTATAACCTCGGCATCTAATCTTTGGTTAATAGAAACAATAACTCCAAGATTCATACATGTAGTGATCACTTCTGTAACACCTACATTCATAAGGCTGGCAAGCTCAGTTACCGATACAAACTCAGTTAACTTTAATTTGCCTTCTTCTACTGCTCTTTCTAAATCCTCAATTTCTTGCTTTTCTCTTTTAACCTCTCGACTATCTCTTCTTATTTTTTGACGTTTGCTCTTACCACCGCTCATACGAGCCATAGTAGCCTTGATTTGATCTTCAATATCTTTTTTAGAAACTTCTTTTAAGTCATCATCTTTTTTACCTTTTGCACCTGGACGACCTCTAAATGGCCGAGCTCCTGGTTTCGCTTTTATTGTACTTCCAACTTCATCAACACTGACTTTTTTCCTTTTCCTTTTTCGCTTATTAGCGTCATTGGTATTGCTATTTCCTGATCCTGCAGCAGAACCTTGTGTTTTACCGCCAGATTTTTTGTCTTTTTCTTTCTTTTTTGTAGAACTAAACTTACTAGTATCTATTTTCCCTAATATTTTAAGACCTGATAACTGGGGTGTTACTGCTCTAAATTCTTCAGGTGTATCACTTGATTTATCAGCATCCGCTTTTTTTGCTTCTGTAGGCTTCGCTACTTCTTTAGGAGCATTACCTTCAAGACTTTTATCTTTGATGGCAGCCTTAGGAGCATTAGTCTGTATAGGTTTTTCCTCTATAACGGCAGGCTTTTCTTCTTTTTGAATTGGTTTATCTAAAGGCTTTTCTTCAACTTTAGGTTCTCTCTTAGGTGGATCTAAATTGATCTTACCAAGAACTTTTAGACCAGGAGCTTCTGCTTTAGCTCTAATCACATCATCTGAAGGAGCCGCAGTTTCTTTGACAGGCTCGATTTCAGGTGTTTTAGGAGTATCAGGTGTTGTTTCAGCTTCAACAACGTTAGGCTCTTCTTTTACTGGCGTTTCAATTGGCTTTTCTTCTACAGGCTCTACAACCTTTTTAACAGGCAGTGTAAATACAGGCTTTGTAGGCAATTCTTTTTTGAAACTTGTGCCTATTTGCAACTTATCTGCTTTCTCTTTAACTTCAGCAGAAACTTTGAACTCTTGACTTAAGTCCTGATACATATCATCAGAAACTTTAGCATTGGGTTTGTTCTCCAATGAAAATCCCTTGGAAGTAAGAAAATCTACTATGGTAGAAGTTGCTACGTTAAATTCCTTTGCTATTTTAAATAATATACCCGACATCTAATGGTTTTATTCCTAAAAGTTTAATTATAATTAATTTTCTCTGAGCAATCTTGAAAATTAATCCTTAAACTCTTCTTCTAATATTTTAAGTACAGCATCAATCGTTTCTTCTTCTAGATCGGTTCTTCTAAGTAATTCATCTTTGCTTAGCTTAAGTACACTCCTAGCTGTATCACAACCAATGTTCTTAAGTGCTGCTAAGACCCAATCTTCGATTTCATCTGCAAATTCTTCTAAATCTACATCATCGATTTCTTCGTCTGTGTCTCTAAAGACATCGATTTCGTATCCTGTTAATCTGCTCGCTAATTTTATATTACTTCCGCCTTTTCCAATAGCTAAAGATACTTGATCAGCCTTTAAAAATACAGATGCTTTTTTATTCTCATCATCCAATTCAATTGATACTACCTTTGCAGGAGTAAGTGATCTTTGGATGTATAATGATATATTGGTAGTATAATTAACTATATCAATATTTTCATTTTTTAATTCTCTAACGATGCCATGGATTCTGCTACCTTTCATTCCGACACAAGCTCCTACTGGATCTATCCTGTCATCATAAGACTCTACAGCTACTTTAGCTCTTTCACCAGGCATTCGGACAATTCTCTTTACTGTGATTAGTCCATCTTCTATCTCTGGCACCTCTTGCTCCATTAATTTCTCTAAAAATAAGCTATCAGTTCTAGAGATTATAATTTGAGGAGCGTTATTTCTCATTTCAACTTTTTTAATGACACCTCTTACCATGTCACCTTTTCTAAAAAAGTCACCTTTAATCATCTCTTGTCTAGGAAGTAACAGTTCATTTCCTGTTGCATCATCAATGATTAGTAAGTCTTTCTTTAAGATTTGACCAACTTCTCCAACAGCGATTTCTCCCACTCTCTCCATGTACTTCTTGTAGATGTCATCTTTTTCTAGATCCATGATTCTAGAGATAAGTGTTTGTCTTGCAGCCATTATTGATCTTCGGCCAAACTCTTCAAGAGTTAATTGCTCAAAACATTCATCAGCAACTTCATAGTCAGAGTCAATTGCTTTCGCTTCGGTATATGATACCTGACCCATCTCGTCTGTGACTTCCCCATCTGCAACAATCTGTCTGATTCTCCACATTTCAAGGTCACCATTCTGAGTGTTTACAATAACATCAAAGTTATCATCAGAACCATATTTCTTCTTGATCAATGTACGGAATACATCTTCCAAGACACGAACCATGGTAGGTCTGTCTATGTTTTTACCGGCTTTGAATTCCGAAAATGATTCTATTAAATTCATTTCTTAAAACTTATTTTTATTTTAGCACTAGCGATATCAATATAGGCTAATTCTTTTAATATTATTTCTATTCTCTTCTTCTTACCTTCCTTAATTGTCTCTTCATATTGGACAGTAATTTTTTCTTGGTCAGCAGATTTTAATTCTCCAACAGTCTTAGTATCGTCGTGTTTCACCTCTATACCTCTGCCAATATTTTTTATATATTGTCTAGGCATAACTAGAGGAGTACCTACACCTGCCGAAGAGACTTCTAAAGTATATGCTTCTCCATATTCCTTTGTCTCATCAAGTATTGCTTCTATCACTCTACTTACTTTCCTGCAAATCGCAAAACTAATACCATCATCACTGTCTAAGAATACTTCTACTCTGTTGCCAGTTATTCTGTCTGAAACATAAAAACATTCTTTAAGCCCTTCTGCCTCAAAATACTCTTCAACTATGCTCTGTAATGTTTTGTTTTTCAATTAATTATATTTATTTAAAATTAAAAAAGGGAACTATCAGTCCCCTCTTCGCTTCAAATCTGCTGCAAATATAGTACATTTTTATTATCTATACAACTATTATCACCTTTCTCTATATTGTTTGTATATCTTGTTTTATGTATTGACTTTTTATTAATATAATTGTGTTTTATTTGTGAAAAATATGAGCTATTGAAAATACTACACACCGCAGATTGGCATATAGGAAAACAACTATATAGGCATTCTTTAGATGAAGAATTGAGTTTTTTCTTTGGCTGGATGATCGATTATATAAAAAATGAGAATGTTGATATATTACTCGTTTCAGGAGACATATTTGATCTGGCTAATCCTTCACATCATAGTCGAAAAATGTATTATGATGTATTAAAATCTCTGATAGGATTAAGCGTCAAAGTAGTCATTACTGGTGGTAATCATGATTCTATAACCAACCTTGAGGCATCTTCCGAATTATTGGCATTACTAGACATTAAGGTTGTTGGCGGTGTACCCGAAAAGCCTGAAGAGTATATTTTTAAATATGATATTGATGATGAAGAGATCATTGTTGTCGCTCTACCATATATTAGAGATAAGGATATTAGGAAAGGGGATGGGGTAATAGCAGATAGTGATCGGATCAAAGCTATACAGGATGGGATAGTCGCTCTTTACCAAAAAGCCAAAGAGGATGTATTGATAATGTATGGAGAAAAAGAACCTACAATTGCTATGGGGCACCTATATCTACAAAGTGCAAAAACTTCTGAAAGTGAACGTGAAATTCAAATAGGAAACTTGGCTGGGGTAGAATCTACAGAACTCTCAAAATTGTTTGATTATGTGGCTCTCGGACACATCCACAGACCTCAAAGCTTCGCCGATGGTAGAATAAGATATTCTGGATCGCCAGTCTCTTTGAGTTTTTCGGAACGAAAGGATGAAAAACAAATAGTGATTATTGAAGTAAAAGAAGGGGAGTGCTCCACGCAAATAGTCCATTTGCCTAGGTTTAGAGAATTAATCAAAATCTCTGGATCGCTTCAAGAAGTAAAGGAAGGTCTGAGAACTGTTAAAAATGATAAGCCTTTGGTTCCTTACATAGAAATTGAAGTCAAAGAAACCAATTATAGTATTCCATTGATTGAAGAAACTCGTAATTTTATCGCCAGTCAATCTTCGGATCAATTTATAATAGTAAAGGATAGAATTAGTTTTGATAAATCACCAAGAAGCCTAGCTGAGACAGCTCCAAGTCTAGAAATAGGAGATATTAAACCAATAGATGTATTCAATAAAAAAATCGCAGAAGAAGGTGTTTTAGGCGGCCAAAGAGAAGAATTGAAACTTTGCTTTTATGAATTGCTAGAGCAGGCTTACGCAGATGAAGATACAGTTTAATTATTCTTATTTTTTAACTAAAGTTTCGCACTATACCAAGTGTTTATTTCTGACATTCTTTGTTTAGCCCCTACGCCTAGTTTATAGGGTCTTCGACTTCTTTGTTTAATTGTTTAGCTTAATGAGATTGTATGTCACCTATTGTCATTTTAGCTTTGCTTCCCTTTAGGGTTAAGGCAGGCAAAGCTGTTAACCTCTTCCTCTGTCGCTAAGACCAACAAGTCCGTAGTAAAACGGAGGAACTGGTGAGGTTAGCGGATTGTTTGGAGCATTAACTCTAACCGCTTCAAAAATTATCAATTATCAACTGTCAATTATCAATTTTTCCAATTTTTCCAATCTCTCCAATCTTTCTTGAGTCTTCGACCGCTTGTTTAAACGTTTATAATTGCTGTTATGCATTTAACTATTGACCAAAAGAATTTTTATGCTAGGAAAGCAAATAAACAACCAAAGGCCTAAACTTGCCGTAGGCTAATAAACTAATAAATAACTACTCATTACGTGGTTTTTGTTCGTCTACGATTTTATTATAATAAAAAAAGACTGGAACAGTTTTGTCTGCCCAGTCATTTTAATTATGAAGTAGTTTTGACTCTATGCGTTGATTATTTTTTTCTTTAGATTCTCAAACTCTTTGTCAGTTATGATACCCTCTTTCTTTAAAGCACCAAGTTCTTTTAATTTAGAAAGCACATTAGTATTTTCAATGGATTCGACCTCTATATCTTCGATGGTAGTCTTTTTATCAGTTTTAGCTGCTTGAGCTTCTTTTTTGATGTCTTCTACTACTTCCTTGCCTTTTTCAAACTTTTCATCATAGTATTTTTTCAATCTAGAAGGATCGAAATCTAAGAAAGTACCTCCAGTTTCGAAATGCTTTTGGAATACTTCTCCCAAAGCATAAGTTGACGCTCCTGATAATACTGCCATGGTTATACCTCCCAAAATTGAACCAATACCGGGGATGAACTTTAAAGCTCTCTTACCCATACTCGCCATTGCAGATCCTGTCAACGCAGTGACAATTGCCTTGCCTTCCGTTTCTTTATAATCTAAACCATATACCCTGGCCAATTGCTTGATCATGTCTAATTGAATAGCAGTCACGGCTAACATATCTATAAATGGAATTGGTATCGCACCACCTCCCATTGACCAAATAATATGGTTTTTTATTATAGAGGATGACTCTTGTGCTTTGTTGATGTTATTTTCACTCATATCGTGTTTTTTGTTTTTATAATGAGTTTTACGGTTCGTTTGGTTCCACAGTTACAAAGTAATCGATCAAATATGAGTTTTATTCGATAAAATGGGGGATCTATCACTTAAAAGTAATGCTATAATAGAATTATATATACTGATTCAAAATATTCCAATACCCTTCTTCATGTATTTTTCACATAGTAATATTTTGATATGATGACCAATCCGGTGGATATCAGATTCATATACTATGAATATTAACTATTATAAACGATATATAATATGTCTATTTAGTATAAAAATTAGGATTTGTTCTGCGGGGGGGGTATTATTGCAACGATAAATATAAGACAACGTTATCTCGATCGATCAAACTACGCTAGATTTTAAATTCTATCCGAATAAGGATCATCACTAAGATGATTCTTGATTTTTATTTAACTTTAACATTTAATAAATTATGAAAAAGATTAAAACATCCTTCATTTGTTTACTATTATTATCCTTCATTATATCTTGCTCTAAGGATAATAAAATAGTAGATAATATATCAGGAGACCATACCATCCAAACTAGATCATCAAATAATAATTTATGAAAAAGATTCTTTTGGTGGGAACTTTAGCTTTAGTTACATATGGAACTTATCTAATACTAATAA
>JBBKVK010000279.1:0-20867 GCA_037968395.1 Saprospiraceae bacterium
TAAATATATTTTCCTTTTTCTTTGTTATATCATTCTTAACATTTTTAACACTAGTGTCATCATTTTTAAAATATTCATAATCTTGTAAATCAATAAATTAACATATTTACAGTATTAGTTTATAACTTACTAACAGTATAAAATTATTATATAAGTGTCCTTAGTTTGACCTTTGTAAATAACTCCAAATAAACATATATTTTTTATTTATATATATAAAACACAACTATTTTATTTACCAAGATTTTCTACCTATCAAACTAACAATTACCATGTTAATATTGGGTTTTATAAATCATTAGTATACTTACTATTACATAATAGTAAAATCAATTATGTTTGTAACATGAGAGCAGTCATACAAAGAGTAAAAAGTGCTAGCGTTATGATTAATAACACTGAAACGAGAGGTATTAATCAAGGATTATTAGTTTTATTGGGGATACATACTGAAGATATGTCTGAAGATATAGATTGGTTAATTAGTAAAATTACCCAAATGAGAATTTTTTCTGATCAAGATGATAAAATGAATTTTTCTGTAGATGATATTAACGGGGAGATATTAGTTATCAGTCAGTTTACATTATTTGCAAGCACCAAAAAAGGGAATAGACCATCTTATCTTAACAGTGCTAGGCCAGAAATTGCAATACCTTTATATGAGGCTTTTTTATTAAAATTAAGATCCAGCTATAAAAATAGAGTAGAGGTAGGTAAATTTGGTGCTGATATGCAGGTAGAATTAACAAATGATGGACCAGTAACCATAATTATAGATAGTAAGAATAAAGAATAATGGAAATAAATGATTTGCAGTTAAAAGTGGACCATTGGATAAAAACCATTGGAGTAAGGTATTTTAATGAGCTTACAAATACCGCATTGTTAACAGAAGAAGTTGGTGAGCTAGCAAGGTTGATGGCAAGAATATATGGAGAACAATCCTTTAAGTCGCCTGTTGGTGATATTGAGCAAAAAGAAATGTTAGCGGATGAAATGGCTGATGTGCTATGGATTATAGTATGTTTAGCAAATCAAACAGGTGTTAACTTGACTAATGCCATTGAAAAGAATCTTGATAAAAAAAGTGTGAGAGATATTAATCGTCACATTAACAATACTAAATTGTTATAAAATACGGATAAGAATGAAATTATTTATTTTTAGTGAAGTACTTAAACCTAAAAACATTGATTTAGTCATTACTTTTATTAATGATGTAGTCTCTCAAGAAATTGACTTATATATCTATGAGGCTTTTCAAAAAGAATTAGAGCCATTTCAAGATAGACTACCCAACTATAAGCTGCTTTCTAATAAAGAAGACTTTAAAGCAATTATGCCAGACTATGTTGTTACAATGGGTGGTGACGGAACCATACTAAATGCTGTTAAAGTAATTGAGGGCACGAATGTTCCTATTATTGGAGTCAACATGGGCAGATTAGGATTCTTATCGAGTGTGGAGAAAAATAAGATGCCTGATATATTGACAGCCTTAAAGTCAGGGAATATACATTTAGAAAAAAGAACCTTGCTGAATGTGGTAAGTAATATCCCAATTTTTACTGATGCCCCATATGCTTTAAATGATTTTACTTTGCACAAACGAGACACTTCTTCAATGGTTACTATCCACGTATCTGTAAATGATAACTTTTTAAACTCCTACTGGGCAGATGGCATTATAGTATCAACACCAACTGGATCTACAGGATATAGTCTTGCCTGTGGAGGACCAATTGTTTTTCCCGAGTCTGGTAATTTTGTAATTACACCAGTAGCTCCACATAACCTTAATGTCAGACCGTTAATTATCAGCGATACTGCAAAGATTACAATGCAAATAGAAGGCCGGTCTGAAAACTTTCTATGTACAATGGATTCTCGATATCAAACGGTCACTCAAGACCATATTATCACTATACAAAGAAATAGTTTTGATATAGTCTTAGCAACACTAGATGACATTAACTTTATGAAAACCATTAGAAATAAGCTAATGTGGGGACTGGATAAGAGAAATTAAAAATTTTAAGTAAAAATTTATTCATGTCTTACAAAAGCTGATATAGTTTTTGCTCTGTAAGAAGGTAAAATGGATGCAAGAAATGATATTGTTAAAACAGTAACAATCGCAACTACAAAATCCATCCACTTTAAAGCTATAGGATAAGAGTCTATCATAAAACCAGGAGGGACTTCAATTAAACCAAAATTCTTTTGGAGGAAATAAAGTATCAGTGCTAATGCTATACCAAGCACTAAACCAACAAATCCAATAAGAACGCCCAGCCTTAAAAAAATACCCGTTACTTGATTAGATGTCATACCCATGGATCTTAAAATAGAAATATCTTTTTTCTTATCTAAAACAATCATCCATAATGACCCTACAAGGTTAAAGGATAAAATAAAAATAGTCAATGCCACTAAGAGAAATGTAACCCACTTTTCGATATTCATAATCTTGAGATAAGCTTCGTCCTGTTGATATCTGTTTTTGATATCTATATTATTACCCAGTATACTTGTAAGTGATGCTCTAATGTCTTTTTCATTCGAATTGTCTGCAGCCTTTATCTCTAAATATGAAATGGCATCATTTTTATCTAAGAGTTGGTTGACAAAATTAAAACTAGCTATGATAACCTGAGTATCATCCTCATTTCCCACGGAAAAAACACCCTTGGCATAAAGAGACTGGGCCTTAAAGTCTTTGTCTAATGGACCTCTTTTTTTTCTTTTAGACATATAAACAGTAATAGGAGTCAATGCATCGGAAGGGTTAACTGATAACTTGTTAAAAATCCCTATGCCCAGAACGCCATAATTTAGATTGCCGTCTTCTAACATAAACTCACCCCTTATAATAGTAGAGTCAATATTTGTTACAGACTTAAAATACTTATCTACTCCTTTTATATATCCAGCCTCTTGGGAACCATCATACTCAAAAACAGCTACTTCTTGGATCGATCGAGCTATTTCTATTATACCATCTATATCTTTTAAGGAAGCTAATTGTGATGAGTCAGCTTCTAAATATAAACCCTCAGAGGGGTATACTTTATAATCAGGATTGTATGCATTAAACAAGCTAGACAACAAACCCTCAAAGCCATTAAAAACAGACATTGATATGATCATAGCGGCTGTACCAATAGACATGCCCAATATAACTATCCATGTAATCCAATTAATGGCATTGGTAGATTTTTTACCAAAAAGATACCGTTTTGCTATGTCGTAAGATAAATTCATCAAGCCAAAGATATATCAAATAGTATAAAGTAGAATTAGAAAGAACATAAAGTGTATTATATTCTTAAATATTGCGGATTGGTTTGGGGTTGATATAATTACAGACTTTTTCAAAGAATAAAATATTCTTTACAAATTTAGTAACGCAAATTAAAATTACTTCGTTTAAAATATGAATGTGATTAAAACACTTCTGTTTAGAGGTTTAGTTACGAACTAATCAACATTCCATTTCATCACATTAAATTTTAAAAATGAAAACGACTTATTTATTCTTTGCACTATTGACTACCTTATTTGTGGATGCTCAAAATACTAGAGTGGTTCAAAAATTTACAAAAATTGATGTAAGTACAAGTGTCTCAGTAAAGATAGTTAAAGCCGATTATTATAAGTTGGAATATAAAATGGTGAAAGGAGGTGAAGAGGGCTTTGTAGTAAAGCAGGCAGGTGAAAACTTAAAACTGACGACAAAGAGTAGTGGTATGTGGTCAGGGAATAATATAAGTGTTAATGTTACGCTTTATACACCAACACTAAAAAGTATTGAGGTATCATCAGGAGGTTCAGTCGTTTCACAAGATAAATTTAATGCTGACGAAATGTTTGTAGCCGCATCAAGTGGTGCTTCAATAGACTTAGCCTTAAATGTTAATAAACTAAATGTTGAGGTATCATCAGGGGGCAGTATTGTAACAACGGGTACTTCAAAGAAAACAAAAGTTGATGCATCATCGGGTGGATCATTTAAAGCATATGATCTATGCTCTGACATAGTTGAGGCCGAAGCATCATCTGGAGGCACGATCAAAGTACAATGTAACATAACTCTAACAGCAGATGCTTCTTCAGGTGGTAGCATTAACTATAAAGGAGAGCCAAGTAATAAAAATGTAAATGCAGGGTTTTCTGGATCGATTAAGAAGGTAGATTAAATACCCTAGATAGCCAATAGTTTTTCTAGATAATGCTCTTCAATCCCAAAGGAGGCTTTTAGTTTTTTAATTTCGGATAAAGCACCATTGTTAAGAACATGTTTTTGAGCAGTTATCATAGTATTTTTAGCGGTATGCTCACTGGAGATAAATTCGAATATGGAAGACGTGTACCCTTGCGACTCTAGTAATAGTGCCCTAATTGTATCAGTAACCATTTCGGCTTGGCGTTCTAGAAAAATACCATATTGGGTAATCGCTGTTGTTTTGGTAATTTCTTTTCTGATTTGCTTGTGACAACATGGTGACAATACCATAAACTCAACTTTGGATTTTATTCCTTGGTAAATAGCCATGTCTGTTGCTATATCACAGGCATGTAGTGCTACGAGCAAATCTACAGAAGGAGTCTCTATTTCTCCAATATTACCTACCACAAATTTTAAACCAGTGTACTCACAATCTTCAGCTATTTTGTTACACAAATCCATCAATTCTGGTCTGATGTCATATCCTGTGATGGTGATATTTCTATCTGGATATTTTTGACGTAAGAATGCATACATACTAAAGGTTAAGTACCCCTTGCCACAACCCATATCGACAATATTATTAATCTCATTATCATTAACCAAACGATCAATTATTTCGATAAACTTATTAATCTGACGATATTTTTTTTGAGAGTGAGACAGCACTTTACCATCTTTATTTGTTATTCCTAGTAGAAAAAGGTATTGCAGACCTGTTGGAATTAGATAATGCTTTTCTCGGTTATGATCATCAATGGGTTTTTGCTTTAAATTAGCTTTTGAACTACCGATAGTCACAGCTCCTTTTTTAGATTGTTTGACATAGAAATTTTCATCAGCTGACACAAAATCTAAAAAGAGAAAACCATCAGCTAGGAGATCTAAAAAGGTAATATTTAAGGACTCTATTTCAATATTACTCGTGAAGTCCTGGGTTTTTGTGCTTAATACTATTTTAAGCTTTATACCTGCTTTAGACTTATATGGGGTGCAAATACCTTTTTGATATTCTTTTGACCTTGGTTTAGATAGTATAACCTTAAACGTTTGGTCATTATCGAGAGAAACAGTTATAGACTCTTTTAATTTATTAACAACATCTTGAATTAATATATTTGACATTTAGTGTTTTATCCTTTTTGTGCAATGATAATATACTGATATTCTAATGAAGAATCATCTATAGTAGATGATACGAAGCCAGCGTTCTGCAATAAAGTAGAAAACACTTCAGAAGTAATTTGATACTCTCCTTGTTCTAAAGAAATAGGGAGTTTCGACTTTTTATAGTCTACAATCATTACTTTGCCTTCAGCAGGAAGTTTATTAAATACTTTTTTAAAGTAAGATAACTTATCCTTAATATAAGAAGCTGTATTAATTAAAACGACAATGTCAACTTCACCATCTTTTATATTGGGTTGCGAAGGAGTAGCAAGCCTTGTTTCAATTTTAGAACTTAGGTCATTCGGGAGGTTTAACTTGAATGCTTCAATAAGGTTAATCATATCTGGATCAATATCAATGGCAATTACCTTTTTAGCGTTTAATGCCATCCTAAAGGTAAAATAGCCAGTGCCAGCTCCAATATCTGCAATGACTTTTTCACTAATATCACCCAAAGACTCTATTACTGTTCCTGGTTTTTGCCAAACATCTCTACTAAAATTTTCCTTATTGATATCAGAGTAGTCAGGACTGCCAAAACGCACCTTCTTATTGTCTGAATTGCAGGCCAATGTAACCATTACAACTAATAAAATGAAAAATAAACGTTTGTGCATATATTTAGAATAAAATAGGATCAATTATTTAAACAAGTCATCATAATCATTCTTGTCTTTTTTGATGGCTTTTGGTGCCTCGACGTCGGGTAGAATTAAAAAATCCTCCTCTACCTCCACAACCTCCTCGTAGTCCGAAAACCCCTCTTGTCTACTGTTTGGAATTGCACCACCACGTTCTTCTACAAACTTTTTGAGAGATCGCTTCATGAGTGCCTTTGCAAATAAATACCCTGCTACAAAAGGAGAACCGATTACAGTCATTAGTATTGCCAATATTCCCATAATTGGGTTTTTCTTAAGCAATTCGTATAAGGTTTTAAGGTAACCAGTTACAACTTTGTGGTCGATTACCAATGTTGCTATTAATAGTACTGGAGCAATGATACCTAAAACGAAATAAGCACCTTTGATTAAATAATATATACCGAATAAAATAATAGCGAAAGTCAAAATTGAACCAATCGTCCCTAATGGGCTAGGTTTTACTCCGAAGACATATTGTTTTCTGTTATTCATTTGAGTCAATTAAAAGATAAAAGTACGTAGATAATTATTAAAGGTAGAATATTACCTAAAAGTTCTAAGATTTCGATAGAATAAGGATAGTCTTAGATAAAGGTATTGTATTAATACAAATAACTGCTTTTAGTGTTGAAATAAGCAATAATTATTGTCCTAAATTAAAAGTAAAAACTATTCACATACCTGCCCGAGGTTTCTATATATTGCAAGAAGGTTATATATCGAGTTTTAAGTAAAAAAGGAATGTACACCTTCTAAAAAAGATTATATGCTACGAAAGGTATTAACGAAATAAACCTTCTAGTTAAAAAACCAATATTATACTTTATTCGTTCTCTTCTTAAATTCTAAGTAGGAATAGAACAGTTTTCCGATCAATTAATATTAAATTTGATTCAAATAACTAATAATTGAATAAGTTAAATACTATATATACTTTATTATTTACAGTCATTTTTGTTTTGATAGGGCATCTAATACAAGCTCAAGCCATCAAAACAGACTTTGGTAAAAACAGAGTGCAATTTCACGATGACTTTAGGTATTGGTCTAAGTATGAAACCAAACATTTTATTACATACTGGTACGGGAAGGGTCGCAAGGTTGGAGAGGTAGCAGCACAAATGGCGGAATTAGACCACAATGAAATAAGGAAAATAATAGAACATAAAATAAATGATAAAATAGAAATCATAGTCTATGTCGATGTTAACGATTTAAAACAATCAAACCTAGGGTCTGAAGAGGCATTTGAATCAAAATCAGGGGAAACAAAGATCGTTGGCAACAAGATGTTTGTTTATTTTGATGGTAACCATCATCACTTGAGAAAGAAAATAAGAGAAGGAATCGCTTCTGTTTATTTTAGTGCTATGATGTTTGGGTCTAACTTTCAAGAAATTATCCAGAACGCTGTTCTTTTGGAGGTGCCGGCTTGGTTTGCTGAGGGCATAGTATCATATTGTGGGAACACATGGAATATTTTTATTGAAGACGAACTAAGAGATATTCTATATAGAGATGATAAATATAATGATTTTAAAAGACTGGCCGATGATCATCCAAGAGTAGCGGGACATGCATTGTGGTTTTATATTAGCCAAAACTATGGAAAATCTGCAATATCTAACTTATTATATTTGACCAGAATAAGCAGAGATGTAGACAATGCCTTTGAATTTGTACTCAATACACCTCTAGATCAAATTTACAAAGAATGTGATAAATATTATTATCAAAAATATGCATCGGAAAAAGGCGTTTTTGACCTGCTGAACTCTAAGAATAAATTAAAATTAAATAATAAGAGGTTTGCTCCCGTTTCAAAAATAGTCTTAAACCCCGAAGGGTCAATACTTGCCTATGCACACAACAATAGCGGAAAAATCAAAATAGAGCTTTACGATTTTAGATCCAAAAAGAACACAAAAATTTTTAAGAAAGGGTTTAGAAATACATTTCAAGAAACAGATTATGATTTCCCAGATATAGTGTGGAACAAACAAGGAACAGAACTGACTTATACATATATCTTTAGAGATAAGATGTATCTGTGTAAATACGATATAAAAAGCAAAACCACGATAAAACAATTGTTACCAGAGATATTTCAAAGGATATATTCAATAGACTATTTAGATGATAGACATTATGTGTTTTCTGCAGCGACTGATGGTGTTTCTGATTTATATGTGTATGACACAAAGCAACGACAAGAGTTTAGTATAACAAATGATTTTTATGACGACTTGGATGCCACTGTTGGTTTTTATAGAGGAGAGAAGGGAATCGTCTTTTCTTCAAATAGGAGTGATGAACACATATTACCTGCGAAAATCGACACGATATTGCCAGTTGAAAACTTTGATTTATTCTTTCTACCTTTTGAAGACTTTGTGAATAAATTCGAATTAGAAAAAAGACCAAAACTCTTACAAAGAATCACTTCTACCATTGATGAAAACGAGAGATATCCAATGTTTTCTGGACCAAACAAAGACATTTTATATTTAAGCGATCAACATGGAGTGATTAATAGTTTTGTTTTATCACAAGAGAATAGCCAGAGCCAAGTAATAAATAACCACGGTAGAAATATAATTAGACATTCTACAAGTAAAGATGGATCGAGATATTTAATAACATTGTACAATAATGGATCTTACGAAGTATTTGATGAAGGCCAAGGATTCAAGCAAAAGGGAAAGGCCTATACAACAATGTTAAGAAAACAAATTACAAGTGATAACTTCCTAACAACGAACCAGAAAGAAGAAAAGGTAGAGCAGATAGATCCAGGAATGAAGTTTGTGACAGAGTTTCCAGATCCAGTCCCATTGCTTCCTATCGAGGAAGAAAGTCATTATAACCTTTTGCCGTTCATTAGTTACCCAACGATCAGCCTTGATGATCAAAAAGAAGCAGGGATAATAAAAATAAACCCAGCTAGAATATTAGCTGCAGGCCTAAGATTTAAGTTGGTAAATGTTACAACAAGGTTAGATAATGATGTGTTATTTGGAGGGTTAGAACTATTCGATGGTCAAAATCAACAAGTGAATCAGTTGCCAATGGGAATTTTAATAAAAGCAAAAGTCAATGATTTATTTGAAGACTACAGTTTTGAAGGAGGAGTAAGGTTTCCCACAGCCTTTAATGGGTCAGAATATTTTGCCTTTTTTGATAACAAGAAAAAACTAATAGATAGGAGAATTGGTTTTTATAGAAGGGCCCTTACTGAGAGTATAAACTCAGACGTACAGCCTTTTACAAAATCAAAAAAAGAAATCTTACTTGGAATGTATCAATGGCGATATCCTTTTGATATCTACTCAAGTCTAAGAGCGACAGCCTCCTTAAGGTTTGACAGAGCCTTTTTTAAAACAACAAATGATATCACTCTCAACTCCCCAATTACTAGGGACAAAAGAGTAGGGGCAAAACTAGAGTATGTTTTTGATAATAGTCTTGATTATGCTGTAAACATCAAACATGGTACAAGAGCAAAGGTGTATATAGAATCTTACAACCAGTTTGAGTTGGATATAATTGACGGTATTGATTTCGAACCATCTAAAGGTTTCACAACAGCCATTGGCTTTGATGCCAGACACTATATTCCTATACTAAGAGAAAGTATTTTGGCATTTAGGTCTGCAGGAGCGATGTCACTAGGCAGCAAAAAAAACATTTACCAATTGGGAGATGTAAACAATACTTTCATTCCTTCTTTTGATCAGTCAATTCCGATTCCAGGCGATCAAAGTTTTGCATTTAAAACCAATGTCAACCACCTAAGGGGGTTTAAAAGTAATATACGTAATGGGTCAACATTCTTAGTTGGAAATGCTGAGTTGAGGATACCAATATTTAGGTATTTTATGGATAAAAACAGGGGCTCATCCTTCTTCAGAGATTTTCACATTGTAGGTTTTGCTGATGCTGGCTTAGCATGGTATGGCAACAGTCCTTATTCCGATAAAAATCCGCTAAACACAGTATTTATTGATGGGCCAATAGCTCAAATAGAAGTAACCTATTACAGAGACCCATTGGTGATCGGTTATGGTTTAGGAGCGAGAACAAGTATTTTGGGATACTTCTTAAGAGTAGATTATGCTTGGGGTGTGGAGACGAGACAAGTAAGAGAACCAAGGTGGCATTTTAGTTTTGGCTACGATTTTTAAGTGACGTCAGTGGTAATTAGAAAAGCAAGAAAAAGTGAGGCTGGGGAGGTTGCAAAACTCTTACTCTTAGCGATGGAAGACATTGTGTATACATTTATAAATGAGACAGACCATACTAAAGCAGTAAACCTTATTACTTACTTTGTGAAGAAAGAAAAAAATCAATATTCCTACGAAAATTGTTATGTAGGGTTAATATCAAACAAAATTGTTGCGGCTGTGAATTTATACGATGGTGAAAAATTATCAATACTTCAGTTGCCAATAAAAGAGCACATCAAACAAAATTATAACCCTAATTTTTATCAAGAAGAAGAAACACAAACTGGAGAAATTTATATTGACTCCTTAGGTGTTAACTTGCAATATCAAAGGCAGGGTCTTGGCACAAGACTGTTAAAAGAAATAATTTCAAAGTACTCGAAGGAAAAAGGTTTAATCCTAGGGTTACTTGTAGAGACTGAAAATACAAACGCTAAACGATTATATTTAAAACTTGGATTTAAGAAATCAGGAGAAAAACAACTTGCAGGTAAACGGTTAGAACATCTACAGTTGTTACCGTAAAAGACTTACTATTTATACCAGCTTCTTCAGTCCACTAGGGCTTGGTGGTGCCTTACATATTCTAAATATATTGAAACAAAACAAAGAAACATTAAAAGAACTCAATAAAGCAAACTTATTTTAAGCCCACAGTGTTAATAAAATTGTACAAAGTATAATTAAAAATGAAACTATTTAAAGCCTATACTGCTTTTTGGGTATTGTTACTTACTGCATGTTATCCTGCACCTAAGGCTGCGGGTCAGTTTACAGATTCAGAATTTGACACTATGGCCAATGAAATGGCAAAAGGAGACACCAAAGATATTACAGTGGATCAGCTGGTAAGAATCAAAGACAAAGTTGTCTTATTAGATAGCAGAGAAAAGAAAGAATATGAAGTAAGCCATATACCAGGGGCCATTTGGGTTGGATATGATAACTTTACCGTCGATAGACTAAAGACAATAGACAAAAAAGCCAAATTAGTCGTTTATTGCTCTGTAGGTTATAGGTCTGAAAGAATAGGTGAAAAAATAATGGATGCAGGCTATGAAGACATTTCAAACCTAAGCGGCAGCATCTTTAAATGGGTAAACGAAGGGTATAAAGTAGTAGATACCCAAGGCAAAGAAACCAAAAAAATTCATGGTTTCAACAAGAAATGGTCTAAGTGGGTAAAATCAGGAGAAGTAGTTTTTTAAAAACAGTCATTAAAATACACTTTAACTAATCACCCTTTCAACCCAAATATGAGGTTAACTTTCAAGCATTAATTTTAACTAACCCTACCTTACATATACTCAGCCAGATTAACCTTACATCCTAAAATTTACTATATTTGACAACTAATACAATTTCTGCATGATGAAGGCTGTTGTAATTGATGACTCTGAATTGGCTCGTAAGAACCTAATGGCTGATATCAAGGAGTTTTGTCCAGAGATTCAGTTAGTAGGAGAAGCAAACGATGTAATTTCCGGAGCCAAATTGGTTAAGCAGCAGAATCCTGATATCTTGTTTTTGGATATTGAAATGGGAGAGCATGATGGGTTTGACCTTCTAGATATTATAGGAGAGACTAATGCCAATGTTGTTTTTGTTACTGGATCGAAAGAATACGCGATCAAAGCTTTCCAGGTAAATGCAATGGATTATCTGCTTAAACCAATAGACCCAGAGTTGCTTCAGAAGGCAATAGAGAAAGTGGCGATAAGCCGAAACTCCGAGAAAAACCAAGAAAAGGCTTTAGAAATCACACTTTCTTTTCACACCATTGATGAAGTAAGATGGGCAAAGTCTAACTCTATCCTTAGACTAGAGGCAGAGGGCAACTATACAACGATATTTTTTGCAGATGGAACAAAACTGATGGTGACCAAGACGCTAAAAGAGTACGATCAAAAACTTTCTAAAAGTAACTTTATCAGAGTCCACCAAAGCCATTTGGTAAATAAAGACTACATTAAATCTTTTGTTAAAACAGAGGGAGGATATCTTATGATGGAAAATGGAGACCAGGTCTCTGTCTCCGTCAGAAAAAGGCCCTATGTAATGGAAATATTAGAAAACAGCTAACACCATGTTATATAAAAAAGTACTTACAATTGTTTGCTTGGTAACCTTGAGCAGTTACTCGTTAAAAGCTCAAGAATACATCATAGATTCTATGTTAGTTGATATAGAGATAGACCATGATGGGGCAGCTAAAGTAGTGGAAAACATATATGTAGATTTTAAAGTAGAAAAAAGAGGCATCATTAGAGATATACCTACGGATTACACCATAGAAGGTAAAAGCAAAAAGGTAAAAATTAAAAACATTGATGTTATCAATGAAAAAACAAAGGTGACCAATGCAAGAGGTATGGCACAGGTTAGGATAGGGGAAGTAGATAAGTATTTGTCAGGTAAAAAACACTACACGATAAACTATACTGCCAATAGTCCTTTTCTAAAAAATGAAAGCTACGAGGAGTTTTATTGGAATGTCGTTGGAGATAAATGGGACACTTCTATTGGCTTCGTCAGGTTTACAATTAGAGTACCCAGTGACACTCCAATAAGGTATAATGATTACCGGTATTTTACGGGAACGGAAGGGTCAAGTGATAAAAATGCGACCGTCGCAATCACAGACAACAGGATCGTTGGCTTCACAAACCAATTGTTAGCTCCTAATGAAGGCCTGACAGTAGCGGTGAAGTTACCATCGGGGTTTTTACTAAACCAGTCTTTTTTTGCTGTAGAAGAAGAAAGCAACCAATCTCCATGGTGGCCATTGGCTCCAGCATCTATTTTTTTCGCTATTCTAGGGTGGTGGAAGGGACTTCGAGGAAGTAAAAATGAAGAAAAAATAGTGCCTATTAGTTTTCCACCGGAGCATCTATCACCAGCTGAGGTTGGGGGATTTATAGATGATGTGGTCCACGATAGAGATGTATTATCATTGATCCCCTTTTGGGGCAATATGGGGTTATTAAAAGTCACTAAGACAAAAGACGACATCATATTTGAAAAGATAAAAGACATTAGTGCCGAGCGGCCAGACTATGAATTCAACTTTTTTCAAGCGATATTTTCTTCAGGACCAATAGTAAGTCTTGAGCAGATTAATAAGCAGATGTATAAAACGATAGCAGAAACAAAATCTGCCATCTACAAGAGTTTCACAGCAGATAACCTATACGATGAGCGATATTTTTATTGGTTTAAGTCTTGGAGGATAATTTTGATTGGTTTTCTGTTTGTGGCTTTAGGTATCGTTCTAATTGTGATTAATTGGTTATTAGTTGGATTTACATTTTTTGGTTGTGGCATCCTGTGTTTCATTTTGAGAGTATTCAAAGCACCACCTTCTAGTAAGGGGCTATCATTGAGGTCAAAGTTAAAAGGGTTAGAGGCACACCTTAAGTCTGAGGACCCGAAAACAATTGCAGAAACGATCAAGAAAGATCCAATTTATTATGAGAGGTTATACCCTTTTGCCTTTGCATTGGGTTTAGACAAATCTTGGACGAATAGGGTAAGTGAATATGTGAATGAAGTGCCGTATTGGTATTATACAGATAACCATCCGAGAACCATGTCTACTTTTTCAGAATCATTTACTCCCAAAGCCATAACAAGTGCTTTTATCCAATACCCAGAAAGCAGTAATTCGTCCTCGAGTGGTGGTTTTTCAGGAGGATCCAGTGGAGGCGGATTTGGTGGAGGCGGAGGAAGTAGTTGGTAAACAGACAAGTTAGAGATGGAAAGAATAACAGAGAAGGAGTCATTATACAATAACCTTGAACATAAACATACAATCGAGTTATTATCTGATATTAATGCAGAAGACCAAAAAGTAGCAAATGCTGTCAAAAGCGCCATTTCTCAGATAGAAAAACTGGTAGATATTATACATAAAAAAATGAGTAGAGGCGGTCGGCTTTTTTATATCGGAGCAGGCACAAGTGGTCGATTGGGAATATTGGATGCGTCAGAATGCCCGCCGACCTATGGCGTACCCCATGATTGGGTGATTGGGTTGATCGCTGGTGGAGACATCGCTATCCGAAAAGCGGTAGAATTCGCAGAAGACAGCGAAAACCTTGCTTGGAAAGATTTGCTTGAATATGGCATCAATGAAGGTGATGTTGTAGTTGGAATTGCCGCATCAGGCACAACCCCATATGTGATTGCAGGCTTGGAAAAATGTAGAGAAAACAATGTAGTAACAGGTTGTATTACCTGTAACCTAAAAAGCCCTTTGGCTGCGAAATCGGACTTTCCCATAGAAGTTGTAGTTGGTCCGGAATATGTTACAGGAAGCACTCGTATGAAGTCAGGGACTGCCCAAAAACTGGTGTTAAACATGATATCCACAGCCGTTATGATTAAATTAGGCAGAGTCGTTGGTAATAGAATGGTAGACATGCAGCTCTCCAACAATAAATTGGTAGATAGGGGCACCTTACTCATTCAAGAAAAGACAGGATTGCCGTATGAAGAGTCCAAAAAACTATTGCTCAAAGAAGGAAGTATTAGGTCAGCTATACTGGCTTTTGATAAGAAAAAATAGTGAAAGATGACAGTAACAGAAATCAATAAAATGCTTTACGAAAACCAAGAGTCTTTACTTAAATGGAATGAACAAGAAGGTAAAACCCAGTGGGAATATTCACCGATAGATAAATGGTCTACTGGCCAACATATATTGCATTTAACACAGAGCACAAAAGCATTGATTAAAGGGTTAACCATGCCAAAATTATTATTAAAATATAGGTTTGGAAAATGCAACAGAGCTCTTAGAGAATATGATGAAGTTGTCGATAAATATCATGTTAAGCTCCAAAAGGCAGGTAATGTTATTAGTCCTTTTTCGCAAAGCATGCCGAACATTAAGGAGGACCAAAAGTTAGCTATTTTAGGTGAATTGAAACAATTAAACACTAAACTAGCATCTAAGTCATTAAAAGTTTCAGAAAAGTATTTGGATACTGTTTTACTGCCACATCCATTAATGGGCAAAATGACATTACGAGAAATATTAATGTGGAATGCATATCACCTAAAACACCATGATATTATTTTACAACAAAAATATAGTGCAAAAGCTCAATGACCTAAGGTTAAAGTACTCGGATACTTGAGATATATCACGGTAGAGCTCTTTTGTCTGTAAGGATTTAGAAGTAATCAAAAACGACAAATTATCTTTTTAACAAAGGCATCTGAGTCGTTACAAATTTCTTAGCTATCTTTGACTTATAATCAACGAAACATGAGAACATTAAAATTACTATTTCTATTATCTTTTCCCTTTTTCACTGCAGCCCAAGACAGAATTTTTTCTGAAGTATATCAAGATGGATTTTCCTTTCCAGTAGACATTGCCTTTGATCAGGACAACAATATGTTTGTAATAGAAAAAAGAGGCACGGTAAAAGTAGTAAAATCTGATGGTAAGAAGACAAATGACTTTTTTATAGACTTAAGAGATAGGGTAAACTCTAGTGCTAATGAAAGGGGATTGTTGGGGATTGCATTTGACCCAGAGTATGCTGATAATGGCTACTTTTATGTTCATTATACTGGAATTAATTTTTCTAGAATATCTAGGTTTACCAACACCTCTGATACGACAGCTGATAAAAACACAGAAGTAGAAATCCTACAAATTTCGCAACCATATAATAACCACAATGGAGGGACTTTACATTTTGGCCCAGACGGGTATTTATACATTGGCATGGGAGATGGAGGAAGTAAAGATGATCCTCAAAACAGGTCACAAAACAGAAAAGAGCTTTTGGGAAAGATGCTGAGAATAGATGTTGTTGATGCAGATCCATATCGGATTCCGAATGACAACCCATTTATTGAAGACGATAATACATTTAATGAAATTTGGGCTTTAGGGCTGAGGAACCCCTGGAAGTTTTCGTTTGACATGCTAACAGGTGATCTATTTATAGCAGATGTGGGTCAAAATAGTTGGGAAGAAGTTGATATGCAACCAGCCTCATCTAAAGGAGGGGAAAATTATGGATGGAGGTGTTATGAAGGAAATGCACTTTATATAAGTTCAGGTTGTGAGTCTGCGTCGTCTTACACCAGCCCAGTATTTGTTTATGAAACGAATGAAAACAAAGAAGGATGCTCTATCACAGGAGGGTATGTTTATAGAGGATCTGACATTCCATATTTGCACGGGAGATATGTCTACGGAGACTTTTGTTCTGGAAAAATTTGGGCCCTTACACAAGACGGCTGTGGAAACTGGTATAATGAATTTTTAATTCAAATTAGTAGTCAAGACTTAAGCACCTTTGGACAAGATAATAATGGCGAAATCTACTTTGCAGAAGTGGGAAAAGGAACCATCAGCAAAATTAAACCAAATTGTGCATTGACTTCACAAATTAACGTCCAACAGCCAACATGTGATGTAAAAGGTACTATAGTAGTAACAAGCAATTCAACTAATGCAACGATAAACATAACTGGAGGTGATTTTGACAACCTAGATGCAGGGATATATCAAATTACAGTTACTGATTTAAACTGCTCCAATCAATACTGTGTAGAATTAGAAGAAGAAAGTGCTTTTGATTTTCCAATGGTTGAAGAATCAGACCCTTTGACAATATGTGAAGGTAACCCATTTACCTTTACATTCAGCCCTCCGATTTTGGCAAATTATCCTAACCTCACCATGGACTTATATTTGGATACTGTGTTATTAGTAACAAATTGGAACGGTGTTTTTAATTTTGATAAAGGAGGCATATATCAATTAAAATTCATTAATAATGATGGGTGTAGCACTGATTTTATACCTATTTTTGATCTTACAATCGCTGCCGTTCCAAAGATATATATTGAAAGAGAAGGTGAAACATTAGTAGCTACTCCAGGGTTTATCACCTATCTATGGTATAACGGAACAACGCCAATTACAGGAGTAACTTCTAATATCCTTACCGATATAATACCGGGAGAAAAGTACTCAGTAATCGGATACACCATTGCAGGATGTCTATCTATTTCAGAGAAATTTTTTGTAAGTTCAACAGGAGACGTATCGTTCGTAAAGAGTCATAACATTGGTCCAAACCCTACATCGGAGGATGTAACAATAGATGTTAGTTTTAATAAATCATTAGAGTCAACACTTAATTTATTTAATGTAAAAGGAGAAATAGTTTATTCTAAAGAAATCCCAAAATCTAACAGAATAGAAGAAACCATCTCAATTGAGGAAAGTGGTATTTACCTTCTTCAAATAATAGCAGAGGGACAAACATTCTCTCATAAAATAATTAGAAAATGATAGCTGTAGTAACAGGAGCATCTAAGGGCATAGGATATGCTATATCAGAAACATTAGCAGAAAAAGGGTATAACCTAATACTATGTAGCAGAAATAAAAACGAAATAACTGAAACAGCCAAGAGCCTGTCAGCTAAATATAATGTAAAAGCAGACGGATATGAAGTAGATATGGCATCTAAAAAAGAGGTAGAGGCGTTTGCAAAAACAATAAATTCAATAGGGGCCATAGATGTGTTAATCAACAATGCTGGGATATTTTTACCTGGAGAAACCTCAAAAGAAGAAGATGGAAACTTAGAGATGATGATAGAAACAAACCTATACTCTGCTTACCATTTGACAAGAGCATTACTGTCTAAGATGATCAAAAGAAAATCAGGATACGTATTTAATATGTGCTCGATTGCTAGTAAGATTGCGTATCCAAACGGCGGGTCATATTCAATATCTAAATTCGCCTTGTTAGGCTTTACCAAAGTATTGCGAGAAGAAATGAAACCACATGGAATTAAAGTGACTGCTATAATGCCAGGAGCGACATGGTCACATTCTTGGGAAGGCGTTGATTTGCCCCAAAGCAGACTAATGCAAGCCAAAGATATTGCTAAATTAGTAGGAAATGCCTTAGACCTAAGCGACTCTGCTGTAATAGAAGAAATCGTCATCAGGCCACAATTAGGCGACTTATAAAAACTATGGTTATTAGCTAAATTCTATAAATAAGTGAAAGTTTAATGCATTTGTCCAACCATACTTTTACTTTTGTGTTTTACATTGACAATGAGTGAAACAAAGAAAAAATTTGATTTAAAACTTTTGGGTAGAGTAGTGGCACTTGCTACTCCCCATAAAGCGCTATTTATCAAATGTGTAATATTAGCCATTATACTTGCACCCGTCAGTACAATTGCGCCTAAAATTGTACAGGTAATTGTTGATGACTACATGATTGATAAAGACATGACAGGTCTGATAAAGATGACTGGTGTCTTCTTCGCAGCAGTGCTTCTAAATGTAATTTTAAGGTATTTTTTCACGTATTCAATTTCTGATTTGGGTCAGAATGTAGTTAAAGATCTGCGGACTCAAATCTTTGGTCAAATTACTTCTTTAAAATCAAGGTATTTTGATAAAACACCAATAGGATCATCTACGACAAGGACAATAAACGATATTGAGGCAATCAATGAAGTTTTTACTCAAGGCGTCATTACGATAATAGCAGATTTATTAGCAGTTTTTACGGTTATAGGCATAATGTTTTATACCAGTTGGAGACTAACGTTAATTTGTCTCTTGACACTCCCTTTGTTAATGATTGCGACCTATATCTTTAAAGAAAAAGTGAGAAACTCTTACCAACGAGTGAGAAATCAGCTTTCTACCATGAACTCTTTTTTACAAGAGAGGATTACAGGAATGAGAGTGGTTCAAATATTTAATGCAGAAAAACAAGAACTCGAAAAGTTTAAGAAAATTAACCGAGATTATACCCAAGCAAATTTGGATTCCGTGTTCTATTATGCTATATTCTTCCCAGTAGTTGAGCTCATTTCAGCGATATCCTTAGCCTTAATGGTATGGTTAGGTACGAAGTCATACCTACAGGACGAGGTGAGTTTTGGAGCATTAGTGGCATTTCCTATGTATTTAGACTTAATGTTTAGACCGATAAGGATGGCAGCGGACAAGTTTAATACTTTACAAATGGGGTTGGTAGCTGCTGAAAGAGTTTTTAAGATAAAAGACAGCGACGAAAAAATCAGTAATAATGGTCATACTGTAGTTGAAAAATTAAAAGGAAAGATAGTGTTTGAGGATGTATCTTTTTCCTATGATGATGAAAATTACGTACTACATGATATTTCTTTCGGGTTAGAACCAAATGATACATTGGCTATAGTCGGAAGTACAGGATCTGGGAAGAGTACGATTATTAACATTATGAACCGTTTTTACGACACACAAAAAGGAAATATTTTATTAGATGACATACCTTTAAAAAAGTATGATTTAAAAGAATTACGAAAACATATAGCGATTGTACTACAAGATGTCTTTTTGTTTGAAGGTACTATATTAGATAACATCAGATTAATGGATGAATCGATAACAGAAGAAGAGATTATCCAAGCCTCTATAGATATAGGAGCCCATGAGTTTATTGTTGACTTACCAGATGGGTACAATTTTAAAATAACGGAAAGAGGGAATAATCTGTCTGTTGGACAACGACAATTGATTTCTTTTGTTAGGGCATTGGTATCTAATCCAGACATCCTTATTTTGGATGAAGCAACCTCGTCAATTGATACAGGTACAGAAATGATCATTCAAAATGCAATAGAAAAGTTGATAACTAAAAGAACCTCAATCGTTATTGCTCATAGACTTCAGACTATTAGAAATGCTGATAAAATTATGGTGTTAGATCAAGGTAGAATTGTAGAGTTCGGAGATCACGACGAATTGATTCAATTAAAAGAAGGAAGGTACAAAGATTTATATGAAATGCAATTCATGGACTCGGTATAGGTTAAGTGGTTCTATTATATTTAAAAATTCGGATGTATAAATAGTTGGTTTGCAAAACATACTGATCCTTAATGATTAGCGAGTAAAATTTTAACATATAAAAGACTTGGTTTTCGCCTATAAAAACAGAATATTGCTCTATCTTTGTAGTAATTAAGACCAAGTTTCAATTTTAGGATTGATTCTAATTTAAAAACTAACCATAGTACTCATGATGAATTACCCCCCAGAAATGGCAAAGTTAATGTCAAACGGAAAAAGTAAAAACAATTTATTGTTACTTCTTTTGTTATTGATTGGCAGTTCTTTAAATGCCCAATTACCCCAAACGCTTCCTTTCACACAAAATTGGACAAATACAAGTCTCATTACTGTCAATGACGACTGGTCTGGAGTTGCAGGAATAGTTGGATTTAGAGGAGATGGCCTAGCAGGCACAGGGGCAGACCCTCAAATAGTATTGGCGCCAAGTGCAGTCATAGATGTAAACGCCAATCAGACCAACCCAAGCACATACACTACAGGTGGTGTTACAGAATTTGAGATTACAAATCCAACAATTGGATTAGCGGGCTCTGGAACAGCTAGTGCCCCTCATATAGTTATTTCATTAAACACAACATGTAATTCCTCAATTCAAGTTAGCTATTTATTAAGAGACATAGATGGAAGTACAGATGATGCAGTACAGCCTATTGCATTACAATATAGAATAGGGAATTCTGGAAACTTTAT
>JBBKVK010000280.1:0-4380 GCA_037968395.1 Saprospiraceae bacterium
ACACCACCAGCCATCCCAACAGGGTTGATAGTTGAGGCACAACAAACAGGTGATATCGCGATGACATGGGATAAAAATACTACAGATACAGACATCGCAGGCTTTAGAGTATATAGAGGTAATACAGCAGAAGACCAATTCTTTGATGTGTTAGGGCATGATATTATTGGCAATGTCTTTACAGATTATGTAGATACGGATGTACTAACCGATAAGATTTGTTATAAAGTATTATCTACTGATAAAAGAGGTAATTATTCTGATTTTTCAGAAGTTGTTTGTGTAGATAGACCAGATATGGTAGGGCCTTCTAATCCTTTTTTAGCAAGTTTATTTCCAACCAAACAAGGTATTAAAGTTTCATGGGAGCTAAGCCAATCATCAGATGTTGTTAAACATATCCTTCAAAGAAAAAGACGGGATGAGTTTTCTTGGACTAATGTTGTAGCATTTACCCCTAGTGAGCCATTACATACCCAAGTCTTTGGAAGTGATATTTATCAGTATAATTATATCGATAAAGCACCATTGGTCACAGTAACATATGAATATAGGTTATTAGCGGAAGATGAAGCAAAAAATTCAAGTAGTAGTGAAGTCAAAGAAGTTATACCTTTAGCCTTAACTAGTAATCTTGAGATCTTTGATCTCGAAATTATAAGCGAATGTGGTGATGAAGCCATTAAAAAATACGAAGACTTACTTGCCCAACTGCAGAATGCTCAAACCTCATTAGGTTCTGGGGGAAGTAATCAAACTAATGTTACTGCTACGTTAATTAATTTACTTTCTTCCGGCTCAATTACCCTTCAACAATATGGCAATATGGCGAACCAACCATCAGGAACTGTAAATAATTTTATAAATAACCAAATAGGTCAAACTCAAGATAAATTATACAAGACTAAATGTGTAGTACGACTTAATTGGAATTTCCTTGAGTATGAAAGAAATATAGCCTATATCGAGATATATAGAACGACAGACCCAAACTTAGAGCCTGAGTTCTTCAACGTTATTGCTGAAGACGAATTGATAGTATATGACCAACATACTTATATCACACTTGATTTTGATGTTCAAATTAAAACTAGGTATTATTATAAAGTAATGATGCATATGAAAGATGGTACCGAGTCCAAGTTTTCAAGAAAGATTGGGATAACTGTACAGCCATAAACCAAACAAAAAGAAAAGAGATATGAAAAATATTATTAGAGTAACAATGCTTTTTGTGATGTCTTCGATCACATTTACCTCTTTATCTGCTCAAAGCTATATAAGAGAGATTGACCATGCTAAGATTAATGGCTTGTATGATGCTAGATTAGAGACTGGTGCCCAATTGCTAGCAGATCAGATTGCCGTACCTAATGGCTCACAACCATTTAAAGTATTAAGCTATAGTCTAATGCCAACTTTGGCATATGCGGAGAAAACGTGTTTTGATAATTCATTAGCCTATGTCCACAATCAGTTAGACAATCATCCTGCACAATATTATTTAGCAATTATTAAAAAGATAGAAAATGTAGGTAGTGGGAGTGATCTAGATGTAGTCTTAACATACGACATAAGATTTAAATTGCCAGATATTGCACCGTATAATACTTATTCTAGTTTAATCACTGAGGGCATAAAAGCAAGGCTAAATAGAATAGTTGTTGAAAGCTATGAAATTGAATATAGTTCTATTGAAGCAGAAAGAGAAATAATGGCAATATTTGGTGATCTAGCTCAGGGGACCTTGAGTGAAGAAGAATCTCTCGAGGAATTGGGGTATGAGTTATTAGATATGCCTAATTATGAAATTAGAGCTACAGAAAACCCTAATTATAGAGGCGAAACTAGCGGCAATAGAAATGGGAATCACGTTGAAAGTGCAATTATTGAAATAAAAGAAAAAAACTCAAACGGCCCTTGGATAAATTTTACAAGTTTTTTTACTGGATCTGTAGAAATGACTCCTGAAGTAAATGTGTCCTATTTTGTTAACACTGCATGGTTAACAAATAGAATGTCAGAGGAAGAAATTATGGATAAATTAGTTGCAGAGAGCTTGCAGTGTGGGATTCAAGCGTATTGTCACGGTAACTTAATAGGAATTCCTTCAATTTTTTATAAACCGTTTTTAAATTTAGGATACATAGAAGTTGATGATATTTTGGGGAGAGAACTATTAGGTAATCTTTCTATCCAAGGAATTACAGCAGAAGGCATTTTACCACCAAACTATACTCCTCCTGGAGGTTGGGGTGGAGCTTTCCGAGATGAAAATGATAATACCAGCAGAAATACTCAGGTATGGGCTGAATATGGTAAAAAGCAAGTTGAAACAGGAAATGTAGATAATTATCAAGCAATGGGTTATGGCTTTATTGATGGATCATTAGCAGGTATTGCTACTGTATTTGATATTGGTGGAGCATTAAAGTCTATTATTTGGATGACACCTGAGAAAGCAAAAGAATTAGTTGAAAAGGCTGTAAAAAGAGAATGCTTAAATCAATCTTCAGATTTTAAATTAGATGAGATTTATAAACAATTTAAAGACTTTATTGAAAACTTTTCAGTTTCAGATTTTTTAGTCCAAGTTGTTGCGAGTCTTAAAACCATGTTTGAAGGTTTAGTGAATGGAGATAAAATGCAATATTATCAAGTTGGTATTCTGCTTTTTGAAATTGTTTTTGAAGTAATTTGTACTGTTTCAACTGGTGGTGTTGGCTTAGCAAAGTTTTTAGGCAATGTAGTGAAAGAGGGCAAAGAAGGTGTTGCTAAGCTATTTAGTAAACGCTTGGCTCCTGATTTGAGTAAAAATAACTTAACTGAACGATCATTAAAAAAATGGATTAGATGTAAACTAAGAGGGGGATGTTTTATCAAAGATACCCCAGTTTTAATGGCGAACAAATCTCAGAGTAACCCATTCAAAATATCGAATGCGAAATCTTTAGCCGTTGCAGCGGCAATGCCTATCGTAGCTGTTCCAATACAAGAAGTTCAATTATTAGATTATGCTGTTGCTCATGAAACTGTAAATTCGACTTCGCTCATCGACAATAATCTGGTAGCTAGTGCAGACGATGATATCTACTACGGTTTGATGGACTCACAGGCTGAGCGTAGCCGAAGTCAAGATCCTTACACGAGTGATCAACAAAGAGAGCGAGACGAATACGAAATCAATGATACAGATTGGAATGAAGTAGTATTCGAAGAGGTCAATGGATCATCTACAGCTAAGTTTGCATTGCATAATGATTGGATCAATCAGAAAGATTATCAGGTTGATGCAGTTGTAGAAATGAATTTGCCTGAGCAGGGAATTAGTGGACCGTTTAGGATTACTTCTATTAAGCATATAATACCGCAGAAAAAACCGACTGACGAGGATGAAAGTGATGACTATGACTACAGACCAGTAACAGCTTTGTTTACTCATGTATCAGATCAGGTTTATACTATTGATTTCCTCCCGACAGCTATCGGGAGGAAAGAATCCTTAAGCGTAACTTATAAGCATCCGATTTATTCAGTTACTGCGGGTGATTGGAAACTTGCAGGTGAGTTGGAGATTGGTGAAGAAGTATTAACAAAGTCTGGAAATGCTAAAGTCTTAAGCTCTGCCAAGAAAGAAGGATCGGAAACAGTTTATAATCTTGAGGTTAAAGAGTTACATAATTTTCTTGTAAGTAACTATGGAATAGTTGTACACAATAACTATGATGATTGCGATATATTAGTTTTTGGAAAAGAGGCATATTTTGACAATAGAAAATATTTTGATTCTGATTTTGAGTTCAAAGAATATATGGAAAAATATGCGAAGGGTGATCTTCGTGAAATTGCCATTGAACTTGGTGAATCTGTTCCTAAAGGGGTTTCAGATGCATTAAGAAGAGCATTTAATGAATTTGAAGATTTTATTGTCTCTGAAATTGAAAATCAGCTTTTGGCTGAACTAAACGTAGCTATTGATGGGAAAGCAGAGAAAGTGACCTTAGATGTTGAAATAGATTTAGGTAATGGTAAAACAGAAATTGTAACTACTATTGCTGATGGTGTAGGTAAGACAGTTAATGGTGATTTGCACATTGTTGAGGCAAAATATAGCGAAAAAGAAAGAGACTGGGATAGTCATCATACCAAAGCTCAGACCAATAATCAAAAGAGAGTGACTGAAGCTCTTAAAAATGGATCAAGTAATTATCCCAAAGTCAAAAGTATCACACCAAGAGGTCCATTAGATAAACTTAAAGAAATTGGTTTGTCTCCAAATAAAAAAGAAATTGTAGGAGTGGGTAAAGAAATAAAATCTTATACTATATTTGGCAGCGAAGGGAAGGGAGTCAGTGGAAATACGAGGAAAATTAGAAGAAG
>JBBKVK010000281.1:0-35880 GCA_037968395.1 Saprospiraceae bacterium
TGTAATTGATTTAATTTTTGTAGAAATATTCATATTATCTAATTTATTGAATTACATGCAAGTATAAGGAGATTTATTCAGATTTTGATCTAGTACAAGGCATTTCTTTGCATTTTCCATATAAATTAAGTGAGTGATGAGATATCTCAAAGTCCAATATATCTCCAACCATACCTTTAATTTGTTGGATTCTAGGGTCGCAAAATTCTAGTACTTTCCCACAGTCAATGCAGATCAAGTGGTCATGTTGTTTAAAACTATATGCTTTTTCGTATTGAGCTAGGTTTTTACCAAACTGATGTTTTGTTACCAAATCGCAATTAACGAGTAACTCTAATGTATTATACACAGTAGCCCGACTTACACGATAGTTTTGGTTTTTCATGTGTATGTAAAGAGCCTCAGCGTCAAAATGATCGGTTCTATTATAGATTTCTTCTAATATAGCAAATCGTTCAGGAGTCTTTCGCAAGCCATTAGCTTCACTGTAATTAGTAAATATGCTTTTAACCTCCTTTATTATCTCTGCTAATTTCTCTGTAGTTGTGTTCATTTTAATTTAATTTATCCACTCTAGTAACAGAATGAATTCCCTCTAGTTTCTTGATGCCCTTCAATACTACGTTTAATTGGTCTTTGTTGAGTACAAAGATACTTACTTTTCCTTCAAAATAACCTTCATTTCCTTCAATTGAGAAAGATCGTATATTGATTCCCATATTTGAAGAAATTTCATTTGTAAGCTTTTGTATGACACCAATACCACTATCGACGCCCTTAATTAATAAGTCGGCTGCAAATGAACTTGATGCAGTATTTACCCATTCTACATTGAGTACTCTATATCCATAATTGGCTAACAAATCTGTGGCATTACTACAATTTGTTCGATGTATTTTAAGTCCTTGAGATGAAGTTACAAAACCAAAAATTTCGTCACCTTGAACGGGTTTGCAACAACTGGCAAAACTAAACTCATATATGTCACCTGACTCACCATTGACCAGTAATTTGGATTTATTTATATCTTTTGTTTTACTCGTATTAGACCCAGAAGGGGTAGGTTCTTCCTTTGGTTCATTAACCATTGCCTTCCTTTTGATAAACCGGTTGTTTTCAATTTCGAAAAGCTTGAGATCAGGTAATTTTATTTCATCATTTGATATTGCAAAATATAAGTCTGGACGAGAATTGTAGCCATAGTATTTTACTAAGAAGTCCACATTATCCTCGAAATCTAACTTCATGTTTTTAAGCTTTCGTTGTAAGGCTTCTTTTCCATATTCGCCTTGTTTACGCCGCTCCTCTTTCATGCTAGATCTGATCTTAGACCTTGCTTTGCCAGTTACTACCAGTTTTATCCATTCTTCGCTTGGCTTCTGATTTTTGGAAGTGGTGACATGTATTTGGTCTCCGTTTTCCAAGACATATCCCATTGGCACAAGCTTGTTGTTCACTTTAAGTGCGACTGCATGGTAGCCTATATCAGTGTGTATCTCAAATGCAAAATCTAAGGCTGTTGCTCCTTTTGGCAATATTTTCATGTCACCTTTAGGAGTATATACATAGATCTCTTCACTAAAGAGATTTGTTTTAAAGTCATTGATAAACTCTAGAGCATTTGAATGTTGACCATCCAATAAGTCTCTTACATTATCAAGCCAAGCATCAAATACATTTTCTTGTGACTTTACACCCTTATACTTCCAGTGAGCAGCAAATCCACGTTCTGCAATTTCATCCATTCTTTCAGATCGGATTTGCACCTCTACATATTTCCCTCCAGGTCCGATTACAGTAGTATGGAGTGACTCATAACCATTGCCCTTTGGTGTGGTGACCCAATCTTTGAGTCTTTCTGGTATGGGCTTAAATACATCCGTAATAATAGAATACACTTGCCAACAAGTACTTTTCTCTTTGTTTATTGAAACATCTGTAATAATCCTTACTGCAAATAAATCATAAATCTCCTCAAAAGCAACACCATTTTGTTTGATTTTATTCTGGATTGAGCTAATTGCTTTTGGTCTGCCAATGACTCGGTATGGAACCATGAGTTTTTCTAACTCTTCCTTTATTGGAGCTATAAATTCTCTAATATATTTAGTTCGTTGCGATTCTGATTGTTGTAACTTTGATTTAATCTCGTTGTAGGCTTCAGGCTCTTGTATTTGCATACAAATATCTTGATACTCCGTTTTTACTTTGTAAAGACCTAGCCGATGGGCGAGTGGGGTATAGATATATGCAGTCTCTGCTGCAATCTTTAGTTGTTTGTGGATCGGCATAGCTCCAATAGTACGCATATTGTGCAACCTATCAGCCATCTTGATGAGCACTACTCTTACATCTTCAACAAGAGTACTTAATACTTTTTTGAAATTTTCGGCTTGAGCACTATCTATATTATACAGACCATCCAACTTGGTTAGACCATCCACTATTTTAGATATTTTAGGTCCAAATATTTTGTCGATTTCTTTTAAAGTGACCTCTGTATCTTCGACTACATCATGCAGTAATGCACAAATTACAGCTGTGGGTCCAAGACCAATCTCTTCAAAACAAATCCTAGCAACCTCGATAGGGTGATAGATATACGGCTCTCCAGACTTCCTCCGTTGAAATTTATGGGCATCGACAGCTAGATTAAAAGCTTTCTTTATATTGCTTTCATCCTCGTCTTTGAGGCTGTCTTTCATTTTCCTCAAAAGTCTGTTAAAGGCTTTTTTGATATCCTTTAACTCCACATCATTTATAGCTACACCTACTGGCATTTATTTATTTTTAGACATAAGCAACAAAGTTACTATATTTTATGAAATAAGTAAAGGGCATTATTTGTCTAAAAGAGAGAGAGTTAGTAATAAAAATAAAATCTAAACCAATTTCTACAATTGTAACTGCAGTGGTATTGAGTGCTAACTCACATTATAGGAATAAGTAAAGACTTAAATGTAGGTTTAATAAAAAACCTAATCAACTTCAAATAGAACAGATTTCTACCTAATTCTTGACAACTGGATACACCTTTTGACCCTTTACATCTTTTACAACTAAGTAATACATTCCAGGTGAAATATGGTCTATACTTAACTCTAAGGTCGCATCCATTTCTACATCCTGATAAATGGCTCGACCAAGATTGTCAAGTAGAGCAACTGTACTTCTTTCACTACTTCTAAGATTAATACTATTTTGAGCAGGGTTTGGATAATAATTAAAACTAAAAAAATCATCATCGATTGTACTTGTTGAAAGGCAATTAGGGTCATTTTCTGCAAGTACATTTACCATTATGGTCTTAGCATTCACACATGAGTTATTACAATCACTATATACAAATTGGCATGTTCCTAGCTTTTTTGCAACAATTAGGTTTGAAAATTGCTTCATGTCAGCAATTGTCTTATCCATAGCAACCCAATTTCCAGACATGGTAAGTTGAGGAAGCATGACACTGTCATTTGGGCAAATATTAATAATATCTTTGATTTGAAAATCGGTAAAATGCAAAATGTATTTTTTTACATAGGTTGTATTATTTCCATCAATTACGGTCACACTAATCGCAGTATCTTGGCTTGGGCAAAATTCTCTAGTATCTCTACTAACACCGTCTCCCCATCTGACTTCAACAGGTTCGACCAATCCATTTTTTAATGGTGATATTGTTACACATTCCTGAGAGCAATACTCGTTTATTTCAGTTTGCAGGTAGTAATTGGAAGGCATATTGCCAATATAAGTATCTCCAGATGATAAAATATTAAAACTGCAATTATAGTTTTGACTTCCCATTCCTGGGGCCGTTTTATCTGGATCTATTCCGGTATCAAAAGCTCTCACATCCATTGGGCTATAGTCACCTGCAGTTACTTTTATATCAAATAATAATATAGTATCACCTCTTTGAACATTGCCTAAAAATGAAGCAGGAGTGATACCATTTGTTATTGAATAAAAGTCACTTTGTGGTTGAGCCGTTGGTGCTATTCGTGTAGTGCCAATCATCCAATTTTGGGCCTTGTTAGATTCTGATATTTTTGGATTATGAAAGTTTTCAATTTTAATTTCGAGCCCAGATTTAACAACGACTGAATATTGGCTACCTATAACCAGCCTAGAAAATTTTTGTTCTGTAGCAAACCCTTCATCGACAATCAATTTGCATTGAAATAAGTCACAATTCGAATTGTATTGAACGAAAAATTTTGTTTTAGTAATTTGACCATTCAAATTAAATGCAAACATTGATATAATCAATAAGCAAAATAATTTTGAAAATATACTTTTCATAACAAGTGGTTGTGCATTAGATTGGCTAAAGGTTTGTCATACATTTGCTACAAAAATTATTAAACTTCTCCTAGTAAATTGTATATGTAAATCAAATATAGTAAAGAATTGCTAATTATTTTACACAAATGATAGTTTATATTAAAAAATATAAATACGTTGAGCGGTTGAATATTTGATGATTTGAGTAATTTTAAAAATTACGTTTGGAGACTATATTATAGCAGATGAAAAACAAGAATACATTGAGAAATATAATATTGATAAGGAATCTTAGATCGAAAAGATAGTATTATCAATGCGCAGTGGTAAGATATGCTTGTGTATATCTTATTTTGCTTAAAGTAATGCTTCGTGTAAAATTTCAATCGGATGGATTGCCGATCTAGCTGTCCCATCTTTAATCTGATGCCTGCAACTCGTGCCTGTTGCTGCTATAATATGATTTGGTTTAGAATGATATATTTTAGGAAACAAGACCATTTGACCGATTCTCATAGATAGATCATAATGTTCTTTTTCATAGCCAAAAGAGCCTGCCATACCACAACATCCCGATGGAATTATTTCTACAGTATGGCGATTAGGTAATGACAAATATTTTGCGGTATGGTTAATATCTGATAAGGCTTTTTGATGACAATGACCATGTAGTAAAATATGATTTACCTTGTCATTAAATTGGGTAGAGTGGATATTTCCCTGATCGATTTCATAAGAAAGAAAATCGTCAATCATCAAGACATTTTTAGATAAGGATTTCGCAGCATTTTGTAAACTTTTTGATGCCAATTTCGGATATTCATCTATAAATGTTAGTATAGCCGATGGCTCAATACCAATTAATAGGTTTTCACTGTTAATGATATCCTTAAATATTGAGATGTTTTCATTAGCTACCTTTCTAGCTCTTTTTAAATCACCTTTAGAGATAGCAGCTCTTCCACTCTCAGCATGGTCAATGATCACAACTTCATATCCTAACTTGCATAGGACTTTGATGCTTTTAATACCAACTTGAACATCCAATCTATTTGTAAATTCATCACAAAACATATAGACCTTTTTTATTACTTTTTTAGGCCTAATTTGTTCATATTGCTTTTTATACCAAGTTCTCAGATTGACATTCCCTACATTAGGTAGAGATCGTTGTTGTGCAATTCCCATTAAGGACTTGATTAGTTTGCTAGAAACAGGATTGTTGAAAATGAAATTGGTTAATCTTGGCGTCAATTGACCAATCCTATTAAGTATATCAATCTTTGAGAATAGCTTAGACCTCAGAGACATACCATGCTGTAGTTGCCATTGAAAAAGAAATTCAGCTTTCAAACTTGACATATTCACGTTAGATGGACACTCAGAAGTACATCCTTTGCAAGAAAGGCAAAGGTCTAAGACTTCTTTAATCTCTTTATGGTCGAAAGGGTTTGATTTATCTGATCTGGTCAAGTATTCTCTCAAGATATTTGCCCTAGCTCTTGTCGTATCTTTTTCATCTCTTGTAGCCTGATAACTCGGACACATCGTGCCACCACTCTGCGATGTTTTTCTACAATCGCCAGAGCCGTTGCACTTTTCTGCCATTCGAAGTATCCCATTGGTAGCACTAAAATCCATAAATGTTTCGATGTGTTTATCAGGTTCATCTTGGACAGACCTAAGGTCGCTCTTAATGGATTTTGCATTTACTATTTTTCCAGGATTAAATATATTTTTAGGATCCCAAGTAAGTTTTATTTGTTCAAACATTTTATATAGGGTAGGGCCTACCATCATGGGAATGAAACTGGCTCTCACCCTTCCATCTCCATGCTCCCCACTTAAGGAGCCTCTATATTTTTTAACTAAGACAGCTACAGATTTAGTAATGTCTTCAAACAATTGGACGTCTTTCGATTTTTTTAAATTTAGAATCGGTCTTAAATGAATTTCTCCAGCACCGGCATGGGCATAAAAGACACATTTCTGTCCATATCCTTTCATTAATGACTCAAACTCATTAATATATTCTGGCAGATCTTCAAGAGCCACAGCAGTATCTTCTATGCAAGCTACTGCTCGTTCGATATTAGAGATGTTGGCAAGCAACCCTAATCCGGCGCTCCTTAATTGCCATACTCCTTTGGTCTTTGTACTTGGAATAATTGGATAAGCATACCCAAAACCATGCTTTTGCAAGTCTGTAATGATGTGATTAGCTTTGGTCATAGCTTCCTCCTCCGTATTCCCTCTACATTCTATCATTAAAATAGTAGCGGGATCACCTTCCACAAACCAGCGATTTTTCTTTTGCTCAATGTTTGATTTAGTACAATCTAGGATGATTTTATCCATCAGTTCGCAAGCAAATGGTTGATGTTTCATGACTACCTGTGTCGCTTTCATACTTTCGTTTAACGAAGTAAAATGTACAGCAAGGACGACATCATTTGGAGGAGGTAGTTTGTCAATTTTTAACTTGATTCTAGTAGTAAAAGCCAGAGTGCCCTCCGATCCTGCTAATAAACTACAAAAGTTAAAAGGAATGTTATTGCTCTTGTAAGGTTCAGTATTTAGTAGCGTCTCAATAGCATAACCAGTATTTCTTCTATGAATAGACTTTTTTGGTAACTGACTCTCAATTTCTTTTTCTATTATTGGGTCGAACAGTTTACCTTTTACCATTCTGTATATATTACCTTCTAAGGAGTCTAATGTTGCTTTAGCATTAAAATCTTGCTTGTTTAACGGCCCGAAATTAACCTTTGAGCCATCACTTAAAACAGTATCGAGTTCTATCACCTTGTCCCTTGTAACACCATATTTAATAGATGTTGTACCAGATGAATTATTACCAACCATACCAGCTATCATGGCTCTATTAGCTGTAGAAGTGATAGGACTGAAAAAATAACCATATTTAAAAAGAGCTGCATTTAATTGGTCTCGAATAACTCCAGGTTCAACAATCACATATTCGTCCTCAATATTGATTTCCAGTATATTGGTAAAATGTTTAGATATATCAACTACAATACCATCGCCTACACACTGGCCAGCCAATGAAGTACCGGCAGCTCTAGGTATTAAAGATGTTTGGTTGTTATTCGCATAGTTTATTAAGCTAATTATATCTGCTTCATCCTTCGGATAAGCAACAGCTAGTGGCAATTCTCTATATTCTGAAGCATCAGTAGCGTAGATTATTTTCATCATATCATCATAAAATAATTCGCCGTTAAATGTTTCAGCAAATTGTTTTAAAAGGATATTGTGTTGTAAAGTGCTAGCAGACATTATATAGTTATAAGAATGGCTATAAATTTATCACATAATTGAACAGGATATTGCATTTTAGAGCCAAACTTTAGTTCTAATAGGAGTTTTTCCATTTTTATTAAGGTGATTGTAATTAGATAGCCATCAATTTTCATAACAACTATATCACTATTTATACTATTTAGTTACTGGAGTTTTTAATCCTAGTATTGCATCATAATCTGGTTTATCGCCAGCGTAAGTGTGAATAAAAGAACCAGTTACTTCCCCATTTTCTATTACAAATAAACCTGGCATTTGATTACCATCTCCTAATTGTGATGCCATGATGGGAATGCCTTTACCAATAGTTACCTCAAAGCCTCTTACTAAATTTTTAAAACCAAACAATTGGCTGATAGTACCTTTGCCTAATTTGAAAGCGTTATAATAGGTGCATTGTGGGTCAGATATGTGCTTGATACCATCCAGATTGAAACTTCTAAAGTACATCTCAGCAGTAGCCGTATCTGACATATGAACAAACACAATCGTAATATTCTGCTGTTCGTACTCTTCACGTTTTAGTGAAAGATCCCTAAGTGATTCTCTACAAAAAATACAGCCGAAATGACGTAAAAATAATAATAAGACAGGTCCATTCATTGAAAGGTTACTAATGCTTTCATTTGTGTTAGTTAAGAGGCCAGCTAATCGTATGTCTTTTGTCATTGGTCACTAAATTTTAATAAAAGTAAATTTACGATTAAGTTATGCTTTAACAAGAAATTTAGTTGTATTTATCATTTAAATATCTTTAGACGACAATCTCAATATCTTCTAAACACTTTTAATAAAATTAATGGAAGTAAAATTAAAGATTGATGGCTGCTCGACATTTACTACATGTCCACATTGAGGTATAACATATAGTTGAGACATTTGATGGTCTTTGACTAATTTAGTAATAGAAGGAAGGAACATATGATCCTCTGCTCCCATTATATATAAGGTAGGGATTCCGCTATCTTTTATTCTAAAAAATGATAATAAAGGATTGACTTGTGCTACCAAAGCAAACCAACGTTTGAATTCCTTTTGGTATAACTTTTTGGCTTCATTAATGAATAGGTTTCTTGATTCCTTATGAGTCTTTCGCGGCATAATGACAAAAGCAAAAAGCTTATAAAGCATAATATAAGGGATCACAGACTTAAAAATATCACCAACTCTCATCAATATTTGGCCTCGTAGATTTAGTTTCATAACAGCTCCGCCAAGTATCATACTTATCGTTCGTCCTGGATGTCGTTCGGTAATTTCTCTGATAATTATTGTTCCTAACGAAATACCAATGAAATGTGATTTAGCAATTTTTAAGTAATCTAACACCTCAATGACTTCATCACCAATGCTATCAAATGTATACTTTTTTATTTTTTCGTAGATCGGTATCTTAGATTTACCATGACCTCTTAGATCTATCAATAATACATTAAAATTGGCTTTGAAATCTCTAATCTGCTTATACCATATACTACTACTACCACCAGCCCCATGGACAAATGTCACCCAAGGAGCATTTTTTTTATTATGATATGTTGTATAATGCAGCATAGTTATATAACGATTATTTTTAAAAATGGTTCTACCTAACAATGAAGTACTTAGCTATACCATTTTAAAAGACAAAAGTCTTAATTTAATTTCAAACCAAAGAAAATATCCTTAGAAATTACCAAAGACTTCACAGAGATATTTCTGTTGCAATAGGAATATCTATATTTGCACTCACAAATGTTAAAAATTGAGTGTAAAGTCAATCCATATAGTAAATTATAAGAACTATGAAGATCAGAAGATTACTTTTAAAAATGGTATCATAGCAATAGTTGGGAATAATGGCATGGGCAAAACCAACATGTTAGATGCCATTTATTATGTGTGTATTGGAAAGAGTTATTTTACTTCTTCAGATAAAAATGTGATGAATAAGGCGGCGGACTTTTTTCGAATCGTCAGTGAATTGGATTATGACAAAGCACAGGAAGTAATTGTTAAGGTGAAGCCCAGCCAATTAAAAAGTATAGAAGTCAATAGTGTTAAGTTAGAAAAAATAAGTGATCATATAGGTAGTAATCCTGTGGTTATGATAGCACCAATCGATATACAACTACTCTTAGAAGGTAGCGAGCCGAGACGTCTATTTATGAATAACTCGATCGTACAATATTCAAAAGCATATTTGCATAATTTATTAGTTTACAATCGGCTGCTAAAACAGAGGAATGCTCTATTGAAACAATTTAATGAAAAACGATTTTTTGACAAAACGCTCTTAGAGTCCATAAGTGAAAGAATGTACGAACCTGCATCGATAATTTATAAAGAAAGGCTTAATTTTGTCAATAATATAAGTCCAATCTTTGAAGAAACCTATCGTGAAATATCGGGAGACCAAGAAAAATGCTCTTTGACGTACAAGAGCCAATTAGAGCATCAAGATTTAGAGACTATTTTTGCAAATAATTTTGATAAAGATAGGATATTAGTACGTACATCGGCTGGTGTGCACAAAGATGATATAGTCTTCATTATGAATGACGACCCATTAAAAACATTTGCTTCACAAGGGCAGTTAAAATCATTTATACTTTCATTGAAACTAGCACAATATCATTTATTACACAAAGTGGTTGGTAAAAAGCCGATTTTGCTGTTAGATGATTTATTTGACAAATTGGACACTAATCGAGTTACTTATTTGTTGCAAAGATTAACAAATGGTACTTTTGGTCAAGTATTCATATCGGATACAGATAATGATAGGATACCTTCGATCTTAAAATCAATGTCAGTCAAATACCAAACATTAGAAATTAAAAACGGTAAGGTTGTAACAGATGAGAAAAAACGATAAACCAATTGGTGACATTATAAAGTTATATCTTGGCAATTCTGAAAAGATATCTAAAGGTGTGGCCTCTGTTAAAATTGACCAAATCTTCAAAGAAGAAATGGGCGAAGCAATCAACAGATATGTGACAGAAATAAAACTAAGAGGGCATAAACTAAATATTAATGTTATGTCAGCACCTCTTCGAAATGAATTAAATAACTCAAGGCAAAAATTAATGGATATGCTCAATAAGCGATTGGGCAGTGATATTATCAAAAAAATAATCATCCGATGAATATTGAAGACCTAAGAATATACATCTTATCAAAAGAATATGTGACAGAAGATATGCCTTTTGACGCAACTACTTTAGCATTTAGGATAGGCAATAAGATTTTTGGTTTAACAGGACTTGATAGGCTTCCACTGCAGATTAACCTAAAATGTGATCCCGAGAGAGTAGAAGAACTGAGGGAAAATTATAGTTGTGTAATTCCAGGATACCATATGAATAAAAAACACTGGAACACTTTAATTTTGGAAGATGATTGTACATGGAGTTTGGTAAAAGAGTTGGTCGATCATTCCTACGACTTGGTTTATGCATCATTACCAAAGAAAGTTAGGGAGGAGTTAGGTTAGGATACTTTATTATTTCCCAAATTTTATTTCTCCGACACTTAAAAATATGAGAACACCGCTAGTACTTATTTTTATTGTTTATAAGCTAACCTTCCTTTTTGGGCAATATGAACCAATGGTTAATGAAAACAAATATTGGATATACGAGTCTTATTATAGCAATGATTTACCCAATAGAGCATCAGGGTATCTGATCAAATTTGAAGGAGATACTACAATAAATAATCTAGTTTACACAAAAGTCGTCCACCAAGACTTAAATGGTACACATCCTTGTCCACCTGATCAAAGGCCTTGTTTTGTTTTTGAATTGCCTTTTAAACCAATAAATGAGACTGTCATTGGTTACATTAGAGAAAATTTCAATGAAAAGAAAGTCTATTATATTGCAATAAATGCACAATATTGTAATGAATTTGAATATGTTCTTTTTGACTTTTCAATTGGTGTAAATGAAGCATTAGATGCTTGTAAGAAAGAAGCACTTGGAGGAGGAAATAATTATGGGATTATTGATAGTATAACATATGAGTTCATATTTGGAGAGACAAGAAAGATATTAACTACTTATGGTTTGGTAACTTATATTGGGCTTTCTTATGAGGGTTCTATAAAGATAATTGAAGGTGTAGGCTTTGAAAAATTTGGTTTATTCCATTCTCAGAATAATACCGACGAACTATACGATTATTGTGAAGGAAATCTCAGAGACTGTAATATCGTTTCAAGTAATAATGAATACAGACATACTAAAGGGCTAAATATTTACCCAAATCCAGCAAATGGAATCATCTCTTTGAACATTAACATCCCAATACTCTCCACTATAATAATTAGTTCTACTGGCTTCATTACAGAATTGAAAAACGAAGGGAATAGTATTGATTTGTCTGGTTTTGCAAATGGTCTATATATTATAGAGGTAAGTGGCACAAATGGGGAGCTATATAGTGACAGAGTGTTGAAGTATTAGTATGCCTTTTCTGTAATTTGTTAAATTCTGTATACGATTCTAATCAATGGTAATAATTAGAGATTCTACAATTAAAATATTGAAAATCCTACGTTTCTTTATTACTTTAAAATTATGGAGTCTATTAAATTTGAAATTTTTATACTTTTGCAAAACTAAATAAAGACATATTTCACATCACAAACAATTCATGCTCGATTACATTATAGTAGGTCAAGGAATCGCAGGTACTTCAATAGCATTTAGGATGATCCAAGCTGATAAGAAAATACTTGTCATTGATCCGGCAGTCGAAAATGCGACAATTGTAGCTGCTGGTAATATTAATCCTATTACTGGGAGAAACTATGCTAAGAGCTGGATGATTGATGAGTTAATAGATGAAGCAAATATCTTCTATAGTGATCTGTCCTCACTAATTGGTGAACTTATCATTGAGACAAAACCAATATATAGACCACTAAGGACAATTAAAGAAGAAAATCAATGGATGGCTAGGGTAGAGGACCCAGAATATGATGGTCATACTCAAAATCTTGACAAAGTACAAGATCTAGAAGGAATCATCGAGCAGCCAGTCTCATATGGCAAAATTACAAAAGCGCTTCAAATAAATACATCTGTACTTATTCCAAAGTTTAGAGATTATTTAATAAATAGCGACAGTTACCTCCAAGAATTTTTCGAGTATGACAAATTAATTATTCGAGAAGAAGGTGTCAGTTATAACGGGATTCAATCTAAGTATATCATTTTTGCAGATGGGCATAATGTTACAAATAACCCTTACTTTAGCTACCTGCCTGTAGAGCCAACTAAAGGTGAAGCACTTATAGTTGATTTCGAACCTAAATTAAAACACAACCTGCGAGATAGAACTTTTATTTCTCCGATTGAGGAAGGGTATTGGATTGGATCGGATTATGAGTGGGAATTTGAGGATGGTAAACCTTCAATAAAGGGAGCTAATAAAATCAAAAGTCAATTGGATTCTGTATTAAAAGTAAGTTATGTTGTGAAAGGTCACCTTGCTGGGATCAGACCTTGTGTTCATGATAGAAGACCTTTATTGGGTCGACATACTGTCCATAATAATTTGGCTGTTTTTAACGGTATGGGGACAAAAGGAACCTCCTTAGCACCTTTTTTCTCTAAAGTTTTGTTTGAGCACCTTGAGTTTGGCAGTGAAATCCCAAAAGAAGTGGATATAAAGAGGTTTTAAATATAATAATCTGTATTATATTTGAGTTTGATTAATTAAAAATTAGATAATATGAAGAACATGAAATTTATTTTATTGGTTTTAACTATTTTTACTTGCGGATTAGCACTTAATTCTTGTGGTAATAAAGGTAACAAAGCAGTAGACGAATCAAAAATGCAGGGAAAAGAATATACCTCAGCTTATATCTGCCCAATGCATTGTGAAGGAAGTGGAAGTGATTCGGCTGGTGTTTGTCCTGTTTGTGGAATGGACTATGTAGCCAATACAGATACTAAATCAGAATCAGAAAGCCACGAAGGACATGATCATGGTGAAGAAGGACATGAAGGTCATAATCATTAGAAGAAATATACTTCCTTTATAATGTAAAAACCCAAGCTATAATTTTACTATTAGCTTGGGTTTTTATTTTTTAATATTTTCGTCAACTTACTCCACACTCAACATTAATCCCTTAAGGTAATGCCCTTCAGGATGAAAAAGGTTGATAGGGTGGTCAGGGCCTTGGGATAATTGCTTCATGATACGTATGTCTCTTTGTGCATCTATGCCTGCAGAGACAATAGCACCAGTAAATAATGCGGTATCCACTACCTGTGAACAAGAAAAAGTCAAAATCACAGCTCCTTTTTTAGCTTTTGAGATTACAGCTTCATTTAATCGTTTGTAGGCTTGAATTGCATTGTGCCTCTTTTTCATACTCTTGGCAAAAGCTGGTGGGTCTACTATTATAATGTCAAAGGGTAATTCTCCCTCGTATTCTTTTAGATATTCCATGACGTTTGCGGTTATACTATTGTTAGCTGGAGGGTCAGAAAGCAAGGCCACATTATTATCTAATAATAGGGTTGCCTTATCTGATATATCGATGGAGTCAACCTGGGTTGCACCTTCAGTCATAGCATAAATTGAAAATCCTCCAGTATAAGAAAACAGATTCAAAACCTTGTTACCCTTAGAAATGTCTCCTACTAGCTTTCTATTGTCTCTTTGGTCTAAAAAGAAACCCGTTTTTTGTCCTTCAGCCCAGTTTACTAAAAATGATTTACCATTTTCAAGGACAATGTCTTCTTGTTTATCTTCACCCCAAAGTAGTCCATCTTTCACGTAATACGATGCTTCTTTGGACCTATTGTAAATAGTGGTAAGGTTATCTGTAAATACATTTTTTAAAGCCTCAATGATATGAACAGTATCTTTAGCCATGCCTACCGAATGTGCTTGTACTACGGCTGTATTATTATATATATCAATGATCAGTCCAGGCAAACCATCTCCTTCACCATGGATAAGTCTGTAGGCATTTGTTAAATTATTTGGAATGCCGATGTTTTGAAGTCTATAATCTAAGGCGTTTTTAAATTTATTAGTATAAAACTCAATGTTAATTTCAGCTTCACTAAAAGATAATATACGACACATTATTGAGCCATTTTGATAATGTCCTGTAGCGACTATTTCGTCTTTAAAAGATTTTACCAAGACAGGATCACCATTTTTGATACCTTCATCAGCTTTCTTGATGCCTCCAGAAAAAATCCATGGATGCCTTCTGAGTACAGATACCTCTCTGCCTTTTGAGAGATATAAAAATTTATAATTTGACATGTAAATACATTATTTTAGATTGCAAAAGTATCCGTTTTATATCATAATAGTGTCAAAAGCTTATGGCAAAATAGAATTATCTTAGATACAAATGACTCAAAGTGGAATGATGCACTATCTTTGCTGTTCGAAAAATAATAGATAAAACATGGCCTTAGAAAATGACTTATTATTAAGAGTATTAAGAGGAGAAAAGGTAGAAAGACCACCAATTTGGTTGATGCGTCAAGCAGGTCGAATACTTCCACAATACAGAAGAGTTAGAGCTAGTCTTAGCGGTTTTATTGAATTGGTGACAACTCCAGATAAAGTGGCAGAAGTCACAATACAACCTGTAGATGAATTAGGAGTGGATGCCGCAATCATATTCTCAGATATCTTAGTAATACCAGAAGCAATGGGTTTGCCATATGAAATGGTAGAAAAGAAAGGCCCTTATTTTCCTAAAGTATTAAAGAATAGAGCCGATATTGATGCTTTACGCAGTGGTGATGTGGTAGCAAATGAGTTACAGTATGTATATGATGGGATTAAGCTAACTAAAATTGGATTAAATAATAGAGTTCCATTGATTGGTTTTGCAGGATGTCCATTTACTTTGTTTTGTTATATGATAGAAGGGCAAGGCAGCAAGACTTTCTCAAAAGCAAAAGCATTTTTGTATAGAAATCCAGATGATGCTCATGTGCTACTCGAAAAGATAACAAAGTCAGTTATAGCGTATTTACATAAAAAAATCGATGCAGGCGTCGATGTTATCCAGTTGTTTGACTCATGGGCGGGGATCCTTGATGAAGTAACTTATAAGCAATTTTGTATTCCTTACATTAACGAAATCACAAAATCGATACAACAAAGAGTTCCAGTGATCATATTTTCAAAAGGAGCTTGGTTTTCTTATAAAGATATAAATAATATAGGCAGTAATGCGATTGGTGTAGATTGGAATACCCCAGTGAAATATATTAGGTCCGTAGTAGGCCATGATAAAGTATTACAAGGAAACTTAGATCCATGTGTCTTATATTCTGATAAAGAGACCATTAAAAATACAACAATAGATATGATGAATGCTTTTGGTAGAAATCATATCGTAAATCTTGGTCATGGAGTATATCCAGACACACCATTAGATGGAGTCAAATGCTTTGTTGATACAGTAAAGGGTTATGAGTATTGATAATCAAAGATTTAGGGATTAATTGATAATTTATTTATAAAATTTGCCACAGATCGACAATTTAAAGTTATTTTTGTCGAAATTCCATTCCCCCAAAGTATTTGAAACATTAACACAAAAAGTAAAACTGCATGAGTTGGTTTAAAAGGTTAAAGACTGGAATACAAACTGCGACTAAATACAAAAAGGAGACTCCAGATGGACTTTGGCATAAGTGTACAAAGTGTTCTGAGATGACTACTTTAAAAGAGTTGAAAGAAAATGCTTACGTCTGTCCAACTTGTGATTTTCATGTAAGAATTGGGTCAGAAGCTTACTTTGATTTATTATTTGACGGTAAGGTGACTAGGATGTTTGACGATATCATTTCCAAAGATGTTTTAGAGTTTAAAGATCTAAAAGATTACGGCGACAGACTAATTGCAGCAAAAAAGAAGACTGGTCTTAATGATGCCATTAGTGTAGCAACAGGTAAGATAAACAAACGAGCAATTACCATCTGCGCCATGGATTTTACTTTTATTGGTGGATCTATGGGATCGGTAGTTGGTGAAAAAATATCAAGAGCAATAGATTATTGCATAGAGCATAAAACACCATTGATGATCATCTCTAAATCAGGAGGTGCTAGAATGATGGAAGCAGCGTTTTCTTTGATGCAAATGGCTAAGACATCTGTAAAATTGTCTGTATTGGCTAAGAACAAAATCCCTTATTTCTCCTTCATGACAGATCCAACTACTGGTGGTGTCACGGCATCATTTGCAATGCTTGGAGATATCAATTTTGCAGAGCCTGGAGCATTAATAGGGTTTGCTGGACCTAGAGTGATTAGAGAAACTATTGGAAAAGATCTGCCTGAAGGATTCCAAACAAGTGAATATCTTTTGGACCATGGGTTTTTAGATTTCATTGTGCATCGTAAAGATTTAAAATCAAGACTTGATGAGTTACTAATGATGTTTAGTGGTATTGAGTATGAAGATGAGGAGACACAAGTACCCGTTGATACGTTGCCAGCTGTATAGTAAATACAATTAATGGACAATTTCGATTTTTTTAGAACATCAAAATTTAAGATTGATGATGTTATAACTTCTAAATATGGAGGAAGATATAGCAAATCAGAAGCTTTTAATTTAGGTGGAATTGGTATTGCTGGATTAATTCATTATAAGAATGAAGAAGAGAATAGCCCGTTTTTGAAAGTAAATTTAGAACTTTTAAGAGGTGGATTGGCTATTTATTACAGAAATATTGATCAAAATAATGTTACAATCTTTTCATTTGACGAGATTTCTAAGATCTCATTAAAAAAAGAAAGTCATATTTTAGTACCTAAATCTTATTCGATTTTCAACAAACTATTAAAATTAGGTTTCAACTTTTACACTGCAAAACTGTTTTTATTGGAACAAGAAATAATAGCTGAGTATAAACCAGAACTTATTATTGAATCAAATCAATATGATGATATGGTAATGTATGTTCATCGTAAAAGTCCAATGCCAATCGTTGATTTTTTAAAAAAAGCTTCCTCACAGGTTGACTTACTTATTGACATAGCTGAATATAAGTACGTCTAATAGTCATAATCCACTTGTTTTATTTATCAAAATCACCCAAATGGGTGATTAAGTTTGTTTGCAGGAGCCTTATCTTTGGGATAAATAATGTTAGCATGAGCACTCTGAAAGCACCTAAATTAAAGAAGATAATACCTATAAATTCTGTCTTAAAATCAAACTTAAGGTCTATTCAAAAAAAATTAAAAGTAGCTGTTTCAGAAGGTACTTACTTATTGGATTATTTTGATATTATTAGAATTCAAGCATCTGGCAACTATTCAATCATATATACAAAAAACGAAGAACCTATAATAGCTTCAAAGCCTTTAAAATATTTTGAAAGTCAATTGCCTAAAGAACAATTTATAAGAATCCATAGTGGCCATTTAGTCTCAATAAACCAATTGTACTTTATCCATAAAAAAGAGGTTACACTTAAAGATTCAACTGTTTGCCCTATAAGTAGAAGTAATAAAGTTTCTTTAAAAGTATTAATGGACTTTATGTAATTGTTGTATATGGGATGGGAGTCTTAGACTCTTGTCCCTTTTTTCAATAAAACATATTCATTGCTGCTCTAAATGTGTTAGAATGTGCCTCAATAATTTGTTTGATGTCTGGTGAATATCCACCTCCCATAGAGCATACAATTGGGATAGCATTAATCTTAGCTTGGTTTAGTACATATTCATCTCTTTGCTTGCATCCCAAAATGGAAACCGATAATCGCCCCAACTTGTCTGACTCTAAGATGTCTACTCCAGATAAATAAAATATTATATCTGGCTTAACTTTGTCAATTAAGCTAGGTAAGGTATTGTAGAGTGTTTGTAAATATAATTTGTCCTCTGTCTTGTCTGGTAGATTTATGTCTAAATCACTCTTTTCTTTCTTAGTGGGGTAATTTTTCTCTCCATGCATGCTATATGTGAATACTCGAGGATCATTCTCAAAAATATTAGCAGTTCCATTTCCTTGATGCACATCCAGATCAACAATTAATATCTTTTGTACAATGTTTTGAACTAACAATAAATTAGAAGCTATAGCAATGTCATTAAAGATACAAAATCCTTCGCCTCTATCAGCAAATGAATGATGTGTACCACCAGCAATATTCATTGCAATTTTATTTTCTAAAGCAAAAAGGGCACATTTGTATGTACCGTTTGATATGATCTTCCCTCTTTCTACTAGGGATTTCCTTAAGGGAAATCCAATCTTTCTTATTTCTTTTGCATCTAGGCTGATTGTCTCAAGTTTATGATAATACTCGGATGTGTGAGTTAATAGGATGTCATCATCACTCAATTTGCCAGGATTAAAGAATTGACTTTCTTGAATTGTACCTTCCAACAAAAGTTGTTGAGGTAAAAGCTCATACTTTATCATTGGAAATCTGTGACCTTCAGGAAGTTCGTAGATATATTCTTGATGAAACGCAATTTTTAACATAGAAGTACACCGAAGATTGATATGCAATGTAAATGTATGGAATCCTAAATTGTTTACAGAAAATTGCTTATCTAATAATAGTCAAATCGCCTTTAATAAGCTTCTTTTCTCCGTTGATATCAATTTGAAGCACATAAATATAAACTCCGGTGTTCACGAGGGCATTATTAAATTTACCATTCCAAAGTACATCGCCATTCATTGGTTTTTGGTTCTTTATAGAAGCCATCACATTGCCCCATCGATCTAACATGACAAAAGATTCGATTTTTAAATCATTATCATCACTTACATAAATAGTAAAATCATCATTAATCCCATCATTATTTGCAGAGATGATGTTGGGTAAATGAAAAGTATTGTCTTTATCGCTTTCAAGAAAAATGAATGTATTTCCAACACAAGTCGTTCCATAGTCATAAATCACTACCACCTCGCCATTTCCAGTTAATATCGGATCAGGGCAATCCCAACAATCTATAGCACCACCACTCGAAGTCCAAAAATAGGTGGTGATCTCTGTATCTGATTCTAATGATAATTGCCATGTAGAATCAGTAAGTGGAGTCGCAACTATAGCTATCGTAGGAATTATAGCATCCATAATCTCAAAACTTACCATATCAGAGCAATTACCAGAAGGTGTACTAATTTCTAAATCAAAATTACCTGTTTGGAAATTTAAGGAAATAGGTAAATCGGTTTTAGAGTAAAATTGATCAATACCATTACTCTTTAAACGTACTGAATCATTGCCTGACAATGTTGTCAATATAAAAAGACCTTCATCTTCTATACATTCAGGTTGTATAATATCGTATTCAAATGAGAACGGTTCAATTATCAAGTTTACGATAACGATACTATCACACCCATTTGCAGATGCATTGTCTAAAATAGTTGTTCCTGTTGGCTTGAGTATGTCGTAAGTATCATTTCCGACCACTAAAGTATAAGATTCATCACAGGTAGTTAAATCTACAGACGAAGAAGCTGTTTGTTCTAATAATACATTGATATTTAAAATGCTGTCACAACCACCAGATGCCATCCCAAAAAGTGTATCAAGAGCGGTTAATTTTCCTTCTTTATAGAATTTACCGTTAATCTGAATTGAATCACCAACGCATATAGTTGAATTCACAGGTTGAATCACAGATGTGCTGAATGTGATGGTCACATCAATCAAACTATCACATCCAACAAAATTTTTTAATTTGACTATTTGCTTGTTGTTATTTGGTGTAAAAGTAGTACCCTTATACGTATACATAGCATCACAAGTCTGATCTGAAAACGGTGTGGTAGTAATTGCAAATATTGTTAAATTTATTTCAGCAGTGTCTCTAGGACATGTAACTCCGTCGCCTAGAATATAATTTACTTTGACATTGCCGGGAGTATCTGCAATTATCATGTTACCTGAAATAACGTAACTTCCTGATTTAATTTCGAAAATTCCTGACTTATCATTAGTAGAAATATAATCAAGAAGGTCATAAGTACCGATACCGCATTCAGCAGCATTGACATTTAATCCAGCATCAATTGTACTAGTTAAATTTATAGTGATAGTTGCAGTATCAGCAATACAGTTTCCTTGACCATCTAAAATATGAAGTATATCAAATGAACCTTGACTTAGGCTGGAAGTGTTAAATAATGAACCATTCAATATGGAAGGGTTGGCTAAATAAGTATAAGTGCCAACTGCATCATTATTAGCAAGCAAGCTTGAGATGTCTATTGTAGTGCCAATGCAATAATTTCCTTGTGCATCGTCTCCTGCAGATGGGTTGTCTAATATATTTAATGTTAATTGAGCAGAATCAACACATAATACATTAAAAGATGTATTTAAATTACTAGTTTTAACAGTAAAAAGATGCTGACCAATTGGTAAATTTTTAATATCAGCAATAGGTCCAGTAAAAGATAGGGCACCATTTAGGTATCTATAATTAGTAGCCATACCATTTGTCGTTATGTATTGGCTTAAATCCAAGGAAGGTTCACCTAAACAAACATTAACGATTGTATCTTTACTAGCAATTGGGCTAGTTATTATTTCTATTCTCAACACACTTGCTCTTATTCCACATTCTGGGGATGATACCACATATTGAAAACGATAAGTACCAGGTGGAACATTAGAAGGTACAACAACATTCATTGGATTTGTAACGTCAAAGAAAGCTGTTGCTTGTTCGCTCCATTCTCCACCGAGATTATAGGGAGGCAATAAATGGTCAAATAGGTTAATCGATCCAGAACTACTACAGAGGCCAAAATTTTCTGGTGATCCTGAGTTAAGGTCTTCGAAAGTTATTGTTATTACTTTTTCTGTGGGACATGGTCCTGTACCATCATAGATATATATTGTAGTATCAGTATTTATAACAGTTCCGGAGGCAATAACGGATCCTGTACCTAAAGGCTGACTATAGTAGTTTTCATTGCCTGTCAAGTTACTCCCGGAAATTGGTGGCAGCGTATAACTTCCGCATGTTTGGATCGTGGATGGTTGGTTAAATATTGGTTGGATAGATAGGGTAATTTCAAAAGTAGGTTGATTCACATTACATTGTGAGGTAGTATCAAATACAAATAGCGTTGTACTTGATTTAATTGTATCTCCAGAAAAGTACCCTTGACCTCCTCCATTTGGAGCTGTGAAATACATAGCATTAGGCCCAATGTTAATACCTGTAATATTAGTGAGCACAAAATTTCCACATTGATTAATAGGGGAAGGTGTATCGTAAGTAGTTCCAACCCCAATTAATATTATAACTGGAGTTGTATCTTGATAACATAATGTGTTTTTATCAAAGACATACAGTGTATCTGATATATAAATACTGTCCCCTACAAGATATTCGGTACCCATTCCATTTGGCGAAGTATAATATCTCACACTATCAGTCATACCCATACCTTTGATTACAGGTAGTTTGACCAGATTACAGCTAGAAAATACTCCAATTGAATCATACGTAATCTCACCGCTCAATAATATGCTAAATGAAGGTTCGTTAGTAGGGCAGTTACTACTTGGATCAAATACATAAATTGTATCTGAAATTCTTAATGTATCTCCTTTTTCATAATTAATTCCAGTGCCTCCTAACCCGGTGTAATATCCAGCAGTGCTTCCCATACCTTGGCCAGGTATCATTGGGAAGATATAATATCCACATAAGGTATCGTTAGGCGGAGTGAGTAGAGTGGTCGTTCCACCAATAATTATCTGAACTGGTTCTACATCAATACAATCAGGTAAATATCCATCTATAGCATATAAAGTAATTGAACTGCTGATAACATCACCTTCATTATAATTAATACCAGAACCATCAGGTTGAGTATTGTAAAAACCAGCACCTGTACCGTTTGTCCCAGAAATATTGGGTAAAATAACTGGGTTACAACTATTAAATGGACCTATTGGAAAAATATTTGGTTGAATTTCATAATTAAACGATACTGAAGGTGGTAAATCGGTAATATCTGTACACTCGTTATCAGGAGTTACAGCCACAATTGTAAAAAATGCATCCCCAGTAATATTAAAGTTGATAGTACCACCAAATCCCGAAATAGGCCCAATATAAGTATTAGAAACACCATTGATGGTATAAAATATTTCTACAATATAATCTCTTGTAGAATTACTAAAAGAAATATCCAATCCTATATCTTCACCAGGCAATCCATCACTATCACAGACAAAACAAGATGTGAATCCGCCGTCGCAAGTAAAGAATATATCTCCTGCATCACCGCTTAAAAGAACTTCAAGTTGAATTGGAATAGGATCTGATAAACATCCATTTGCATCTGTAATTTGAGCATATATAGTTGTGCTTGGACCAATATATGGAGGGGACATGGAGGTAATGAGGGTCATTTCTTCATAAAAGGTAACAAAGCCACCATTCCCATTTAATATTGTTGATTCTAAAGTAGTAAAATCAAATACACCATCTCCATTACCTTCATCACAAGCTTCGAGTGTTGCTGTTAATCCAATAGGTTTTAGTAAAAAAGTAAAATTTACATTTGAATTTTGAGGTACATTGTTACACCCACTTGCATCAGATAATGAGATTAATGTTAAATCCCCCGAAAAGCCACCAACTATAACTGGAAGGGTCAGAGTATTAGTCGCGGCATTAAATGAAGGAATCACACCAGATGATGAATAGCATACTGTAATAACCTCATTTACCATAAATCCTGGTATTGTAAATGGAAAGGGGAAAGGTATGGAAGGCGAACTAAATTGCATTCCAAGTGTATAAGGTTCGGTTCCGCCTGTAAATGAAACATTAACATCTGCACATTCACCAGGGCATAAGACACCTCCTCCACTAAGCATTCCCATAGGGTTACTTATCATAATAACCATATTATCTGAAGAAGTTGGACATCCAGCCAATACTGGAATTGTGGTATAAGTAAGCGTGACGTTACTTGTTTCTGAAGGATCTATTGTGTAAGTTGAAGTTGGACTATTTGAGTTGCTAAATGTGCCTAATCCACCAGTCCATATACCAACTCCAGAACCTTGAAGGCTAACAGTGCCTCCAGTACAAGCTGATAAATCTGGCCCTGCTGTGATAATTGGTGTGCCTTGAACTAATAGGTTTGAAAAGTAAAAGATTTCCGCTGAAGCTTTATTTGCAGCAAATATTTTAATAATTAAAGAGTTTCCATTAATTACGCTCCCTGTATTCCAAGCACCTGTAAAATCTGCTTGTGTTGTACCATGAACATACAAATCAGACATCGGTACCCCATCTAAAATATAGGTAAATAATATTTGATCATGTGAATAATCAGTTGCATTGCCAGTACATCCAAAATGAGGGGCTAAAGGAAAATCGTCTTCATATCCTGTCGCAGATGAAGTATAATTGCAAGATATTGAAACATTCGTGAATTGAGAGATATCTATAGGTCCAAATTGGAAATAGGATTCGTTATCACCACCAATAACGGTACCTGGGCAACACATAATACCATCTACATTATTAACTACAAACTGTGATGCGACTATATCAAAAACAGACGAACTACCTCCTCCACAAAAAAGAGTCCCTTCCTTAAACAATGTTGGATCTAAGCAACCTGGTAAGCCATTGGCGATGACTTGAGCTTTGGTATTATTACTTAGAATAATAGTAAATATCAACAGTAAATAACTTCGTTTCATACAGATAATAATGTGATAAAAGTTTGTTAGCCTCAAATTTACATATTTAATTTACTTAATTCGAACTAGGGATAGATATTCCGCTAAATTATTTATCTGAGGACTCTTCTTACTATAGCTGGTTTCTAATTTGTAATAAGTTCAGTATTAATTATCATTATTTACTTACTTTTGCAGCTTGTTAAAAAATATCAATAAAGAAATACAGAATGGCAAATCTTAGTGAACAAGAAATTATTAGAAGGGAAAACCTACAAGCTTTAAGGGATTTAGGGATCGATCCTTATCCTGCTGCAACGTTTGAAGTGAATGTAAGCGCCAAAGAAATAAAACAAAACTTCAAAGCAGAAAGTGGCACATATCAAGAGGTTAGCCTTGCTGGTCGATTAATGTCTAGAAGGATAATGGGTAAAGCTTCTTTTGCTAATTTAGAAGATTCTTCTGGTAGAATCCAATTATATATTAGCAGAGATGATATCTGTCCTGAGGAGAATAAAGATAATTATAATACTGTCTTTAAAAAACTTTTAGATCTTGGAGATTTTATCGGTATCAAAGGTTATGCTTTCGTGACTAAAGTAGGTGAAACCTCTGTACACGTAACAGAATTGACATTGTTATCTAAATCATTAAGACCACTACCTGTAGTTAAAACTGATGAAGAAGGCAATGTGCATGATGGATTTAAAGATCCAGAACAAAGATACCGTATGCGATATGTCGATATGGTGGTGAATCCTGAAGTACGTGAGGTCTTTCGAAAGAGGACTCAGATGTATACATCCATGAGGGAGTATCTTAACGCAAAAGATTATTTAGAAGTAGAAACGCCAATATTGCAACCTTTATACGGTGGAGCTGCCGCTAGACCATTTAAAACTCATCACAATACACTTGACATGACACTTTACATGAGAATAGCTAATGAGCTGTATCTTAAAAGGTTAATCGTAGGTGGTTTTGATGGTGTTTATGAATTTTCTAAAGATTTTAGAAACGAAGGAATGAGTAGGTTTCACAATCCTGAATTTACTCAAATTGAACTTTATGTCGCCTATAAAGACTACGAGTGGATGATGAATCTTGTGGAAGAAATGGTGGAAAAAGTAGCTCTAGATATGCATGGTACTACAGAAGTCAAAGTCGGTGATAATATCATTAATTTCCAAAGCCCTTGGAAGCGGTACACCATGTTTGGAGCGATTGAAGAATTTACTGGGGTAGACATTAGCGAAATGGATGAGGCTCAAATGGCAGTAGCAGCAAAAAAATTAGGTGTGCATGTCGACAGTACAATGGGTAAAGCAAAACTAATTGATGAAATCTTTGGTGAAAACGTTGAAGGAAAATTAATCCAGCCTACTTTTATAACAGATTACCCAATTGAAATGTCACCACTAGCAAAGAAACATAAATCTAAACCAGGTTTTGTAGAGCGGTTTGAAGCAATCTGTAATGGTAAGGAAATTTGTAATGCATTCACAGAGTTAAACGATCCAATTGATCAGAGAGAAAGGTTTGAAGCTCAATTAGAACTTGGGAAGCGAGGAGATGAAGAAGCAATGATGCTTGACGAAGACTTCTTAAGGTCGCTAGAATTTGGAATGCCACCTACTGCAGGTCTAGGAATAGGAATGGATAGGTTGGCAATGATTATGACCAATTCTAAAAGTATCCAAGACGTACTCTTTTTCCCACAAATGAAACCAGAAAAGAAAGCTAAACCAATAGCAGAATAGGTGATAGTCATTGGTTATATAATTGCTATACTAAGGACTTTACTTATAGTGTTAGGGATGGTACTTTGGATGCTAGTTTATAGTATTAGTCTAATCTTTAAAAAACACAGCAAAGACAGGGCACTTTGCCTTAGAGAGCATTATATTAAATATTTAGCATTCCCTATCTTGGGTATGAATGTAAAACTAGAAGGTGAGCAATATGATAAGCCTGCGTTGTACGTTGCCAATCACAGATCATTTTCTGATCCAATAATTATTTGCCGATATATAAAGGCATTCGTTGTAGCAAAAGCAGAAGTTGCTAATTATCCAATAATTAGTCAGGGAGCTCAATTGACTGGAATTCTGTATGTAAAGAGGGAGGAAAAAGACTCAAGAAATGCTGTCCGTCAAATGATTATTGACACTATAAAGAATGGACATAGTGTTTTGGTTTTTCCAGAAGGTACAGTAGGTGTAAAACAGGGTACTATGGATTTTAAAATAGGAGCTTTCGCAGAAGCTTTAAAAAATGAGATACCGATAATACCTATAGCTTTAGAATATAAATCTACTAAAGATTTATGGCTTTTGCCACATTTTGTAAATCAGTTTTTACTAATGTACACTAAACCAATTACTTTTAGCAAAATGTCTATTGGTAAGCCTATTAATACAGATGACGTAGTCACTACCTCCGACGCAGCAAGACATTGGATAGAAGTAAAACTATCCCAAATGCAACACAACTGGTCAGAAATAGATTATAGCAAGTACGAAAATGAGTAAATATACGGATACGCTAGATTTCATGTTTAAGCAACTACCTATGTATCAACGTGATGGTAAGAGTGCTTTTAAAAAGAATTTGAATAATATAATTGCTTTATGTGATAGATTAGATAACCCACATAGAGCACTCAAAACCATACATGTAGCAGGTACAAATGGGAAGGGGACTGTGTCTCACATACTTGCCTATATCCTTCAATCACAGGGCTATAAAGTTGGAGTATATACATCACCACATTATAAGGATTTTAGAGAGCGGATTAAAATAAATGGTGAATATATTTCGAAACAGGAAGTAGTAACTTTTATTGAAAAAATCAAAGAAGATATAGTTGTAATCAAACCCTCTTTTTTTGAGATGACTGTAGCGATGGCATTGGATTATTTCAAAGGACAAAAGGTAGACTTTGCTATTATTGAAGTTGGGCTTGGCGGCAGACTAGATTCAACCAATATTATTTCCCCTTTACTAAGTGTCATAACCAATATATCTTATGATCATGTTGATATGTTGGGTGATACCTTAGAGTTAATTGCAGGCGAAAAAGCAGGAATAATTAAGCCTCAAATACCTTGTGTAATTGGTGAAACCCAAAATGAAACTACCAATGTATTTTCATCAAAAGCAAAAGAAGGTAACAGTCCTATCAATTGGGCAGACCAAGAATTAGTAATAAAGAGCCAGAATGGTATAGACGAACTATTTCTAAATGGTAAAAAGTGGCTATCAATTAAGAACAACCCACTAATTGGGCCTTATCAATCTAAGAACATCGTAACAGCATTTTATGCCGTATATATATTGAGTGCAATCATTGAAATAGATTTTAAAAAAGCTGTTGATAACTTTGATCAACTTAGGGTACTTACTAAGTATATGGGAAGGTGGCAATATATATCAGAAGACCCTAAAGTCCTAGTTGATAGTGCTCATAATGAGGGCGGAATATCATTTTTAAAATCATACTTAGATGATAAAGCAAACTATAATAAACTGCACATTGTTTGTGGCTTTGTCAATGATAAAGATTTAAGTAAAGTGTTAAACCTATTCCCTAAAGATGCTAAGTACTATTTTGCTAAAGCAAATATTCCCAGAGGATTAGATGCACTTATCTTAAAGAATGCTTCAGTTGATTATGGGCTTATTGGTAAAAGCTACACATCAGTTAAACGAGCATTAGCTGCTGCTAAAATGTCCGCAAAGCCAAATGATTTAATCTTTGTTGGAGGCAGCATATTTATTGTAGCAGAGGTGCTGTAATATTTTGGTTTTATCTTGTTTGAGATAACTTCTTAAAACTATTAACTAATTTTAATATTACTTCCCATCCTAATCTTTTTAATAATCCTTTTTGCCAATTTTTCGGGTAAAGAATTCCCTAATATCGTAAAGTCAGCCTGTTCATAATATGATTTTCTCTCCCTTAATTTATTAGATATAGATTTTTCAAGTGATTTTAGTGAATCGTGACCTTGAATTATTGGTCTTGTAGTATCATTATATAATCGCTTTGCCAAAGAGGGCTTGCTTACCTTAATATATATAGTTGTTCCGAGTTTGTTCAATATGTGCATATTATCATCATGACAAGGCATTCCGCCTCCGACTGAAATTATATTATTGTCTAGTTTATCCAAAGTGGATATTGCCTCTTTTTCAAGCTTTCTAAAATAAGGTTCACCTTTAAGTTCAAATATTCTTGAAATTGACATTCCAACTTGATCTTCTATCAATTTATCGGTGTCTACATATGTTTTTCCTAATATTTGAGCCAATAAATGACCAATTGTAGTCTTGCCACAGCCCATAAATCCTACAAGTATGATATTATTTTTATGGTTTTCTTTATTTTTCTTCTTATACAATGTAACTAAGGTTATTTTTGCAAATATATCTAAACTCAATTTAATATGAACAACCTATTTTTTGTATTGCAAGCATCTTCTAATCCTATCATGGGAATGATGCCTTTAGTTTTAATGTTTATCATTATCTTTTTCTTTTTTATTAGACCACAGATGAAAAAGCAAAAAGCGCAAAATGCATTTCAATCTGAAATGTCAAAAGGCGATGAAGTAGTAACTGCAAGTGGTATTATTGGATCAATTGCCAAGATGGATGAGACTACAGTAACTCTAAATGTAAATGAGAAGACATCAATGAGATTTACAAAAGGTGCAATTTCTAAAGAAATGACAGATGCTTTTATAAAAGGGAATGTGTAGGTTTAAAACATATGGCCTTTTGGTTTCATTCTGTGTCTCTTGGATTAGCATTGATTGCCAATCATTGATACAATCTGGACCTATGGTGGGATACTCTTCAATGAAAGAAGTGGGTCTTTGGGTGCAAACAAAGGAGTCTGTTGACGTTTCTATTAATTATTGGCCATCTGGTGACTCAGTAAATAGAAAGCTGACTAAAGTTGTTAAAACTACTAGCGACAATGCATTGATTGCTCACCTGACTGCTGAATACCTTGAACCTGGAATTAAATACAATTACTCTGTCAACATTAACGGTATTGAGCAAGCGTTTGATTATCCCACTTCATTTCAGACGCTACCAATATGGAAATGGCGAGGTGATGCTCCAGATTTTACATTTATTGCTGGTAGTTGTAACTATATCAGCGAGGAAAAATATGATCGACCTGGTAAACCTTATGGTGGACAATATGATATTTTTAAATTTATAAATGAAGAGAACCCCGATTTTATGGTATGGTTGGGTGACAATACCTATTTAAGAGAACCTGATTGGGATAGTAAATCAGGCATTTATTATAGAAATACTCACACTAGGTCTTTGAAAGAGTTACAACCTTTATTGGCGAATACACACCATTACGCCATCTGGGACGACCATGATTTTGGCCCAAATGATAGTGAAGGCAGTTATTCATTGAAGAATTTAACTCTACAAGCATTTAAAGATTTTTGGTTTAATCCATCTTATGGAGCAGGAGGGACCGAAGGAATTACTGGGTTTTTCAACTGGAATGACTGTGATTTTTTCTTATTGGATAATCGATGGTATAGAACTCCTCAAGACTCTTTAGGTACTATTTTAGGCAATAATCAGGTAACATGGTTAATCAATGCACTTAAATCCAGTTCAGCTAAATTTAAGTTTATTTGTGTAGGAGGTCAATTCTTAAGTGATGCACCTATTTTTGAAAATCATGCCATTTTTGCGAAAGAAAGATCTGAAATTATAGAATTAATTGATGTAGCACAAATAAAGAACATCATATTTCTAACAGGAGATAGACACCATTCTGAAATAAGTAAGATAACTACCAACAACGGAAATACTATTTATGACATTACGAGTTCGCCAATGACCTCAGGTGCTTATGACCATTCTGACGAACAAAATAAGAATAGAGTAAATGGATCAATGATTGGCATAAGAAATTATGCTAAAATAAGTGTATCAGGCCCTTCAGAGAGTCGAATATTGAATATTGAGTTTAAAAATACAAATGGTGAACTTATTTATAAGTATGAAATTTTGGCTCAATAGTTTTCGTTATTAAACTCAAACCCATCATTCATGCAATATTTATTTATATTATTTCTCTTATTGCAATCAATTGGTTGTAAGAGCCTTGCAGAGCCCATCGACACTAACACTTTATCAAAGGCTGCACAGCAAGTTCAAATGGTAAAGCCAGGGGTAGAGTCACCATCAGCATATTTACCCTTACTAAAAGGAAAGAAAATAGCAGGTGTTTTTAACCAATCAAGCGTTAAAGGCAGTGAGCATCTTGTTGATTTTTTAATAAAAAACGATGTAAAGATTGAAAAAATATTTGCTTTAGAACATGGCTTTAGAGGAGAGGCTGATGCTGGAGCCAAAGTAGATGACGATAAAGATCTAAAAACAGGGATATCAATAGTTTCGCTTTATGGAAACAAAAAGAAACCCAGTAAGAGTGACTTAAAAGGAATTGATGTTGTTGTTTTTGACATACAAGATGTAGGAGTGAGATTTTATACGTTTATTTCCACCTTGCATTATATCATGGAAGCTTGTGCGGAGAATAATATTCCACTTATAGTTTTAGATAGACCAAATCCTAACGCTCATTATGTAGATGGGCCAATACTAGAACCTGATTATAAATCATTTGTTGGAATGCATGAAGTGCCTACAGTATATGGCATGACTATAGGTGAATATGGGCTAATGATCAAGGGTGAACAATGGATTAACAAAGCTAAAAAGTGTAATATAATTGTCATACCTTGTAAATATTATACACACCAATCTAAGTACCCATTGCCAGTCAAACCTTCACCAAATTTACCTAATTACCGATCTATTCTTTTATACCCTTCCATTTGCTTTTTTGAAGGGACTTCTGTGTCAGTAGGGAGAGGTACTAATAAGCAGTTTCAATGCCTAGGACATCCAAAATACACATCAAAATCATACACATTTACTCCTGAGCCTATGCCTGGAGCAATGAAACCTAAGTTAGAAGGTGAATTATGTTACGGTAATGATCTATCAACTAAAGATAATGACTCATTATTTAACCAGAAAAGATTAGATATTGGTTATTTACTTTCATATCATAAAGATCTGTCTGCTTTAAATGTAGATTTTTTCACAAGTCCAGAGTTCTTTGACAAACTTGCAGGTACAGACAAATTTAGAAAGCAAATTATCAAAGGAGAAAGTGAAGAGACTATCCGAACTTCATGGCAAAAAGAGAATGAAGATTTTATGAAAATTAGAAAGAAATATCTACTATATCCATAGTGTTTAAACCTACTAAGTTCTAATTAACCATTAATAATTAAATTCTTCTTTCAAAACCTGATAAACCCTATGTACTGGTAGTCCCATGACATTGGCATAACTGCCTTCAATTTTGCACACCTTACACAGCCCTAACCAGTCTTGTACTCCATATGAACCAGCCTTGTCATACGGGCTATAGTTATCAATATAATGCTCTATTTCACTTAAAGTTAGCTTATCAAAACTCACATGAGTGGCATCAGTTATTGAGACTTCCTTATCCGTTGTCATAAAGTAAACCCCTGTATATACAGTGTGAGTTTTACCACTCAGTTCTGTTAATATCCTGATGGCATCTTTTCTGTCTTTCGGTTTTTCATATATTTTGCCATCTAATACTACTACTGAATCGGCTGTGATTAATAATTGATTTTGATCAAGATCTCCTATAAACGCTACGGCTTTACATTTAGCTAGGTACTCTGCAACCACTTCCACAGGCGTACCAGGATCGTAAATCTCGTCTGTTGGTCTTACCTCAATATCAAATTCGAATCCTGCCTCTTCTAATAAAAATTTTCTTCTTGGAGATTGTGAGCCAAGCAATAATCTATACTGATTTTTCATTATTTAATGATGTTATTTATAAGCAAGATTAGGCTAATCATTCCTGCTAACATGATCCATTTATACAGTGTTGCCACTTTGTGATAGTCGATTTTCTCCTTTGCTTTCGACAACTTTAATATACTCAATGTCAAAGGAGCTATTATAAATATCATATTGAAAATAATAGATCTAAAGTCATTGTATGCTATGGCAATAAAAGTCCAAACCATGATTAATATTAACATAAAAACAGTATGAAAATAGACAAAGATCTTGGTTCTATCAATCCCAATACTGATGGGTAATGACTTGTTGTTAATAGTTTTATCTCCGTCTACATCTTCTATATCTTTAACTATTTCTCGAATAAAATTTATCATAAAAGCAAATATGCTGAAGATGAGGATGATAAGGGTAGCCTTCTGACAATTAGGGTTGTTTGAATTCAATAATTGTGGTTCTGCTATTAACAGTATGGCAGGTACCATGGCTGTAAATAGTGCCACTACTAGATTACCGATCAATCCACGTTTCTTTAATGTCTTACTGTAATAATATAACACTATTACTGCTAATGGATAAATTAATACCAAAGGCATAGATTGAATTGTAGAAGCTATATATATAGCTAAACCGAAGCCAGTAATTCTTAAAACATTGTAAAATAATTTTAATGAATTAAGATCGCTAATTGACTTTTCTTCTCCATTAAGTTTGTCATTCTCTAGATCAAAATAATCGTTAATGATATTACCTCCTGCTGTGATCAACAAAGTAGTAACGATGAATAACAAAGAACTAATTAAGGAAAGCCTTGGCATATAGCCATCTAATGCCAATACTGGCCTAATTAGATAAAATATTAAATAGGCTTGTACAACAGCAATGATAAACAAGTTAATTGGTCTAATTGCTTTGATATAATTCATCATCTGGTGTTTGCTGTCTTTTGGAACTAGCTAGGTCTTTCCATTACCTTTTTAAGCTTGCCTTGGGTGCCATTGTCTTTGTACTCTGCACTACCTGTGAATACCATGATGTCACCTACTATTTTAACTTTATATTCAATAGGTTTTTGAAATTTATCATCATTAAGCATCAATACTAGTCCAGAATCAGGATTGTAGTGGTATTTTCCTTTACCTTTAATTAAGGCTTTCTCGCCAAACTCATAAGTATTATCATCTTTGTAATCAATCCATTTGCCAGCAACGTCTTCTGGTTTTGACATTTCACCGTTGGCAAAAATAGCTTCATACTCCCATATACCATGCTCAATAGCTGCCCAACTACCATTAGTATCTTCTTTAATCCTATAGTCAAGAATATTTCTTGCATTTGCTACATAAATAGCTACATCGGCTGCATTAGGTTGATTAGCAGAGACATAAGCACCCTCTTCCGTCTCTTCAGATTGTGTCTCTTTGGAAGATACAGTGGACTTATCTTGCTTACAGGAAAAAAGAAACATTGAGAAAGCAATGAAAGTCAAATAAATATTAGAATTTTGCATAGATCTATAATTTGAATCACAAAAATAGAAATGCTTTCTTTAATTCAGCAATACTTATTAGAAAAAAATCTCATAAGTCCTAATCAAAGGATATTATGTGGTGTTTCGGGTGGTGTTGATTCTATGGTAATGGTTGATTTGCTGTTAAAGTGTAAGGTAAACATCGGAATTGCCCATATTAATCATAATACTCGAGGTGCAGAGAGTGATGGAGATCACTTATTTGTTAAAAACTTTGCTACTGAGTACGAAATCCCATTTTTTGACTTCACTTTGAATTCAAGCATTAAAGACAGTCCTGATTTTCAACAAACGGCAAGAAAACTAAGGTATGAATTTTTTAATAAAATCGTTACAGAGCAGGGCTATGAATTAATCGCTACTGCCCATCACTCGGATGATAATATTGAGACATTTTTTATGAACTTACTTCGAGGTAGTGGATTAAGTGGCCTTTCTGGCATACCGCTTATTTATGGAAATATTATTAGACCTTTGAAATTTGCAAGCAGAAGCATGATAGAGATCTATGCCACTCAACAACAAATAGATTTTAGAGAAGACTCATCTAATCTTAGCGATAAATACCTGCGAAATGACATTAGACACAATATAGTTCCTGCTATAGAAAATATAAAACCTACAGCCAGAGACACGATCAATAGGAGCATATCTAATATATCTTCTGCACAAAGTGTCCTAAAATCGTTAGTCTTTGAAAAGTATGTAAATCAATTAGATGGTACACTTCTGATTAATAAGCAAATACCCCGAGGCGATGACGGCATAACTATTTTGTATACTATATTGGGAGATTATGGTTTTAACCGAAATCAACTCAAAGATATTCTCGAATCAAAAAAGGGTGGTAGTAAAATTATAACTCCTAACTGGACTCTTATTAATGACAGAAACCATTACACTTTACTGGAATCAGTAAAAAATGTTTTAATCAATATTACGATTGAAAGTGAAGGAGAATATTTCTTATCTGATGGCAGGATAGTCGTGATCAAAGAAAGTCAGACAAAAGATGCATTTTGGTTCACAACCAGTCCTTTTCCTTTAACAGTTAGGAGTCGATTAGAAGGTGACCGATTTAGGCCAAACGGAATGAAAGGTAAATCTAAATCAATCAAAAAATACCTTACGGACATTAAAGTAGAATCTAGCCAAAAGCCACAAATCTTGTTACTAGAAAAGGAAAATGTAATCTTAGGAATAATCGGGTATAGGCAGAGTGTTGAGGTTGAAAAGAGTATAGATAAAATATATGGAATTGAAATAGAAATAATTTTGAACACTAATTTATCACCTATCCACATTTAATATCCATATTAGTGCCTTCTCTTTAGTTGCTCTAAATATAGTGTGGTGTTGTTCATTGGGCTCATCTGAGTGCTTCCATATCAATGATTCAGGTGCATTGATTTCAAGAGTTTTAGCAAGCTTTTTAGTATACTCTTTTACTAATAAAATAAATGGGAGTTTAAATATTAAATCGAATGGTCAAGTAGTTTTCGATTAGGGCTTGAAAAAATCGACATAAATTTTACTACCTTTAAGAAGTTTAAAATTAGTATAATTTATGCCACAATCGTTATCAAATACACTCATCCACATAGTCTTCAGTACCAAGAATAGAAAAAATTTCATTGATGAAGGAATTGAATCTCATCTTTTTGGATACATTGGAGGTATTTGTAATGAACAAAAATGTAAAACAATCATAGTTGGAGGGTATCTAAATCATGTTCACATATTTTGCAAACTTCATAGACCTCTTTCTCAATCCGATTTGGTTAAAGAAATAAAATCTAATTCTTCAAAATGGATGAAAACACAAGGAGATCAGTATTTAGATTTTTATTGGCAAGATGGATATGCGGTATTTTCAGTAAGTCAGTCAAAGGCTATAGTATTGATTAATTATATTAAAGGTCAAAAACTTCATCATCAGAAAGCTACTTTTAAAGATGAATATTTAGATCTTCTAACTCTGCATGAGGTTGCATTTGATCCCCAATATTTATGGGACTGACATAGTATTTATGTAATGTCACCCTTTCAGGGTTGTGGAATCTTTTTCATATTGACGATGGGTTATCACCCATCGTTTTAAGAATTATACCCTTTTAGGGTATATCTTGTTTTATGAATATATTAATCTCAG
>JBBKVK010000282.1:0-8398 GCA_037968395.1 Saprospiraceae bacterium
GAATTTATACTATCATTAAAACCATTGACTACATTTGTTTGTTATCTTCATAAGTAATAATGAAAGATGAGGAAAATAGTATTAGGAATTGGGGGAAGTAGTGGAGCTATTTATGCCCACCGTTTGATTCGAAAATTGAGCCTAATGTCTTCTATTGAGGTAGGCATTGTGATGAGCACTAACGCTAAGATCAATTGGGAATTAGAAATTGGTCAATTTAATCCATCCGATATTCCCTATAAAATATACAATCAAAATGACTATAATGCTCCATTTGCTTCTGGATCAGCAAGGTATGACACCATGATCATCTGTCCATCATCTATGGGTGTAATAGGTAGAATAGCTACTGGACAGTCCAATGACCTAATGACTAGAGCTGCTGATGTAATCCTTAAAGAAAGAAGAAAATTGATCATTGTCCCTAGAGAAGCCCCTTACAACTTAATTCATCTAAGAAACATGACTTCACTTACCGAAGCGGGAGCAATTATTTGTCCTGCTACGCCATCTTTTTATAGTAAACCTGAGACAGTCAATGACATTATAGATACTGTAGTAGATCGAGTCATAGACTTAGCTGGCCTAAAAAGCAATAGTTTTAGGTGGGGTGAATAAATAATTGCTTTTTAAACAATTCCTTCTTCTACAGCATATTCAGTAGCTGCAATAGTGGCTAAAATTGGTCCAAAAATCCAACCGATCACTGGTACTAGTATGATTAATACAAAAGCTGCACCAATACCCATGACTCCCCATTTGTGCTGTCTCACCGTTAGATTACTTATACCAACGTTAAACCGCCTCTCCATAAAGTAATCTAAACTAGAATATCCAGCAAAATATGACTGAATTAAGAATGCCAAAACTGCTAGGAATGGTGCCAAAAATGGTAAAATCAACCCTATGAAAAATATAGCAATTATAAATAGTATCTCTTTATAAAAATTCTGAATTGCAATCCTAATTCCTCTAATTAATTCTTTTACCATTCTCGAAAATGAAAAACCATCAGATTTTGAGCCAGTTAGTTTAAACTCTACTTTTTCTGATACAAAACTCATTATCGGACTTGTAATCGCCATAATAATATATTTATACATGATGACTCCAACCAAGATCACCATGCTCCCGCCAAAAAAATTAGCGATGCTCACAACATATTTTTCGCCCCAATTAAATGGATAGTATGATACCAACAATGCACCTATATTATCGGATAGATCATAGGCAAAGTAAAAAATTGCACCACCTATTATTAAGCCCAAGCCTCCAGTGAGCAATAGGTAAAACCAAAGCCTATAATGTGATATTGAACCAAAACTGCTCAATACCTTAAAAAACCCTTTGATAAACTTACCTACCATTTTTAAATCTCTCTGGTTTTACTTATGTGTTTACAAAATTACATTTATTACTAACTATATATTGTAGTTCCTTCAAGCATTACATTCACAATAATAATCATTATCTTAAAATAATTCGATTATTTATCGACAATACCTAAGAAATTATCGTCAAAGAAATTAATGTTTAGTTTATCCGCTGATGAAAACAGTTAAAAGTCAATTGAAAAGCCATAAGATTGTGAAATCTTGCTTTTGGTACATCAAACTCATCTTTTCCTCACAGAAATAGTTCTAATCTACTAACTTTGCATCATGGGAACAATATATGATCGATTAGGCGATATTAACTTAAGAAATCTCATTAACAAATTCTATGGTTTAGTATTTGCTGATCCTCGCATTAATCATTTATTTAAGACTGATCATGAATTGGTCAAAGAAAAGCAATTTATGTTTTTATCTCAGTTTTTTGGAGGACCGCCTAGATATGCTGAAGAGTATGGGCATCCTATGATGAGAGCTAGACACTTACCTCACAAAATAGATAAAGACGCAGCTTTTGCATGGTTAGAAAATATGGCAGCAGCCATTGCCACACTCGATATTGAAGAAAGTTTTAAAGATGAAATCTTCAATAGGTTTCCACCAGTCGCTAGTCATATGGTTAATAGTTGAAAAAATTATGATTGAAAAAAAGTTGGTAGGTAGTAGTTGATAGTTAAATGGACAGTTAGTAGTTTGTTGCAGAGTACCACAACATCTCTATATATTATTAATATCAAATGGTCTAGAGGTACAGAGTATTGTAACAATTAACACCTAATGTTTATTTTATTCAATAATAAATTAGCCCTGCACAGTGGCATATCCTCTTTTTAGCCTATAACGGTGTTTCACTAAATAAATCTTTAGGTTAAAGAAAGGTATAATCGCTTCTTAATTAGTCTCATTTATTTCATAACTTTGCCATTCCACCATAAATTGTATTAAATATTATGATAGATGTAATTAAAATTGACGAATTAGAATTTGTCAAACTTATAGAATCAACAGAAATAGCTAAGAGAATAGAGGTTTTAGCTTCACAAATCACTTCGGCTGAAAAAGATAATAATCCTCTATTTTTGGTAGTCTTAAATGGTGCATTTATTTTTGCTGCAGATCTATTGAGAAAGATTAAGTTTGATTGTGATATTAAGTTTATCGATGCAAAATCATATGATGGATTAACTTCTACTGGTGAAGTCAACCTAAACGTAACAGAATTAAGTTATGCCAAAGGCAGAAATGTAATTATAATCGAAGACATTGTAGATTCTGGTAATACTATTAATGTATTGAATAATATTTGTGCAGAGCATGATGCAGCTTCAGTCAAAGTAGCGACTTTTCTATCAAAGCCAGGCGAATTTAAATATGACATTATTGTAGATTATGTCGGATTTGAGATAGCTAAACTTTTTGTAATTGGATATGGTTTAGACTATGATGGTCAGGGAAGAAACTTGCCTTCAATTTATCAAATTAGACCATTTGTATAATACCTTCACCAAAACTATCCAATGAGATATATTCAAGCCGATTTCTTATTTACTGGTACAGGTGAAGTTGAAGAAAAGAGCATTGTTCATTTAAATGAGGAAGGTAAGATCTTAAACATTTGGAAGAAAGGAGCTGAGCCAAAAGACATTCAAATAGAGTACTATCAAGGTGCCATTTGCCCTGGTTTTGTTAATACACACTGCCATCTGGAGCTATCTCATATGAAAGGTCTAGTTGCTACTGGTACATCTCTCCTACCTTTTCTGAAATCTGTAGTCACTTTTAGAGATTTCCCTGATGAAATCATTAATCAAGCCATTATAGAGGGTGATCGAGAAATGTGGGAAAATGGTATTGTAGCTGTAGGTGACATTAGCAATAAATTAGACACTGCCGACACCAAGTCAAAAAGTAAGATTAAATATTACACTTTTGTAGAGATGTTTGATTTTCTCCAAGACACTATGACAGCTACCACCATCAAAAACTATAAGAAGGTATTTGATGGACAATCTGATGTAGGAGGTAATAAAAAATCATTTGTCCCACATGCTCCTTATACCGTGACAAAAGGATTGTTTGCTTACATTAAATCTCAAAATGATGCCTCGAAGACTGTAAGCATCCACAATCAAGAGACCGTAGAGGAAGATATGCTATTTAAGACCGGAAAGAGTGGATTTATCGACTTTTTTAGTGGGTTTGGGTTTGATATGTCAGGTTTTAAACCTACTGGTAAACCGTCCATCCAATATTCTATGGAGAATATGAATCCAAAATGTAAAACTATACAAGTACACAATACTAAGTCGACATCAGAAGATATACAAGCAGCTCACCAGTGGTCTAACAATATATTCTGGGCATCATGTCCGAATGCCAATCTATATATAGAAAATAGCCTTCCAAATTATCAACTATTCCTAGATAATGATGCTACTATGACTTTAGGTACAGACAGCCTTACGTCTAATTGGAAACTTAACATAGTTTCAGAAATACTAACTATCCAGAAATATTGCTCCTACGTCCCCTTACAAACCTTGATAAAATGGGCATGTCACAACGGAGCAAAAGCTTTGGGTTATGAAGATCAATTAGGCTCAATGACAGTTGGTAAATCGCCAGGTATTAACATAATCAATGTTATAAAAAGCAAAGATCAATATATATTAATGACAGATAAGGTTACCAAACTATGTTAATCACTAGATTACTCTTCAATTAAAAAGTCCATAATATAAGCCAATGCTTCAAAAAATCACAGCAGAAATACTATTCATCATTGCTACTTTTGTATTAGCAGCCTTAATTATGTGGCCGATCTATCAGGAGTTTGGTGACAAGTACGAATTCTATTGGACCAACCTAGCTTTTATATTACTTTTTGTGACCTTTACTAGGTACATTTTCTTATTAAAACATGTTCCTTTTTCGCATAGCAAATTGATTAAAGTTATCCTATTCTTCCTCTGTATCCCTTTATTTTTATACATGTTGGATGGGTTTTATAATTTCCAAAGGTTTTTAGATGAGGTTGGTCTTCAGGAAATATCCCAAAACAGCACCTCACAAGAATCTTCAAATATCTGTAAATACACTAGATATCAATTCATTCTATTTGCAACTGGAGGCTTTATTACTATGGTCCTTTTCCCCGTAAGAATAATAATATCTATGTGGAGACAATTTAATACGGACAAAATTTAAAAGATAACCATGTCAAAAAACTTAGTATCAGAAATTAAAGATTGTAGTTGTTAAAAACAAAAAAAAATAATTATGATTTATCAGTATAAATGGAAATATAAATTCTAAATACCACTGTGATCTTATTGCACATAAAATTATCACATTTATATGCATTATTTATTTTATAATATAAAAATAATTATTACCTTTGTGCTCCTAAATTAACAGAAAGATTAGTTCTCTTTCTATTTTATAATTAATAACAGTAAAAGTACAACAAAAAATGAGAGCAGATATTCACCCAGATAATTACAGGTTAGTTGTATTTAAGGACATCTCTAATGATGAAATGATTCTTTCGAAGTCATGTGCTGACTCAAGAGACACTATCGAATGGAAAGACGGTAAAGAGTATCCATTAATTAAAATGGAAATCTCTTCATTCTCTCACCCATTCTTTACAGGTAAGATGAAATTTGTAGATACTGCAGGGCGTATCGATAAGTTCAACAAAAAATTCTCAAAGTTTGCAGAAGCAAACCCTTCCAACATCGGAGAAGAATAATTTGAAGAACATTCAAATAAAATACAAAAAGCCCTCTACATTTGAGGGCTTTTTGCGTTTATACCGTATAGAAACTTAAAACATATTAAATTTATAATCCTATTCTATTATGAAAAACCTTATCCTCTTTGACGACGACGAAAAATGGAAAGGCTTACTCCCGCTAACATATACTAAACCAATCTGCGAACTTCGTATAGGCATCTTGACCATTAGAGAAAAATGGGAACACATATTTGACGCCACAGCTAGTCACATCACCCAAGATCATCTCGCTGAAAAATATCCAATTGAGCTTAATGAAGATAATGTATTAATCAATAGCTCTTTTCTTCCTACAGAAAAGTTGAATTTACTTATTGAGGATTTATCAATGAATGAAGCGATACTTTACAATGACGAATTGGTAGCCGCTAGATTAGACTCAAAGCAGTTTGACAAATTGATCAAGGATAATGAGATCGATGAGATAACAGGTTATGACATCTCTAAGGACAAAGAAGCGATCATGCAAGTATCAAGGCCTCATCATATCTTCGAATACAATGGTGGCGAAATCAAAAATGATTATATAACTATCACGGAAGGACGACTTAGCCAGCCTATAGATTCTAACAATAGAGTACTCGCATTAGAAAACATCTTCATTGAAGAAGGTGCAAAGGTCAATTTCGCAATTTTAAATGCAAGCAAAGGCCCAATATATATAGGCAAAGATGCCGAAATTATGGAAGGAAGTATCATCAGAGGCCCTTTTGCGATGTGTGAACATGCCGTCGTAAAGATGGGAGCCAAGATCTATGAAGATACTACTCTTGGTCCTTATGCCAAGGTAGGCGGTGAAGTTAGTAATAGTGTTTTTCAAGGATATTGTAGCAAAGGTCATGATGGATACTTAGGCAATAGTGTCATTGGAGAATGGTGCAATCTGGGAGCAGATACTAATAGTTCTAATCTTAAAAACAACTATGACGAGGTAAAAGTATGGTCATATACCACCGGTCGATTCGAAAAAACTGGCTTGACTTTTCATGGCTTGATTATGGGAGACCACAGCAAATGCGGGATCAATACTATGTTTAATACAGGTACTGTAATTGGCGTGAATTGTAACATCTACGGTGACGGTTTCCCTAGAAACTTTATCCCTTCATTTTCATGGGGTGGTAGTTCTGGATACTCGACATACAACACAGATAAAGCATTCAAAACTGCAGAGATCGTAATGGGCCGAAGAGGACTTAAACTAACTGAGTTAGATAAAAAAATCCTGCAATTCATCTTTCTAGAAAGTGCAAAATACCGTACTTGGGAGTAGTCTAAGGTGACTTGATAGTTGATTGTTAATTGTTTATTCATAATTGATAATTCGTAATTAATTAACTAGTTTTGTGAAACATCTACTCAACAAATGAAACAGCCTTGGTGGAAAAAGTATCTTAGTTATATTATTGACTACCCTATCGAATCCACTGGTTCTGATCATAATCCAGAACTTTATGTACAACTAGTTAAAGGCAGGTACCAACTTTCTACCCACAATGCCATATACTCTTTTGCTGATAAGTATGATAATTTTTTTGGCATATTTGAGGCCCTTAACCTTCCTGATGATGACGAAAATATTGATGTATTAATATTAGGACTTGGCATGGCATCCATACCGTATATGCTGGAGAAAAACTTTAATAAAAAGTACAATTATACGGCTGTCGAAATCGATGAAGAAGTAACTTATCTAGCCTCTAAATACGTGTTGAACGATTTGGAGTCAGAAATCCAACTCATTACAGCAGATGCTTTTAGTTTTCTGCAGCTAGATGAATCCAAATATGATATTATTGCCATGGATATCTTTGATAGTGACATCATTCCTGAGCAATTTGAATCTGAAGATTTTCTAACACTATTAAAAGATTCATTGAGTGAAGATGGCCTTCTTATCTATAATAGGTTATTCCAAAGTAAAGAAGACGAAAAGCTTTCAAACTCCTTTTATAATGGCAACTTTTTAAATGTATTCCCCTCAGGAACAGCACTCAATATTCATGGGAACAAGATGTTATTAAATACGTCTAAGTATCTCAAATAAGTCTAACTTCTCTCATTAAAATCTAATGTCACAGAAAAAATATGTGAGGCCAATACTCCTGAAACATTTCCGACATTTGCTAAGGCATAATCTACCTTTAATCTTCCTAGCTTCAGGCCTAGGCCAATATTTGGTTGAAAGTCTGTAGACAACTGATCTGGGTTAATTGGACTTGTGCTCTGTTGTATATTGCCAATACCTGCTCTTAGATAGACTCTTTCAGCGTACCCGATTTCTATTCCTAAGCTTGGATCCACGATGAAATTTTTTCCTGAAATGATCGCAGATTCTCTGCCGTCAGTAGATATATTAGCATCAATCTCTGCTAGGTAAGACCACTTTTTTATCTTATTATGAAAAGCTCCACCTATTACTAGTCTTGGCAAAGTAGATTCAGTGCTCGAAATTGGAATTTCATTATCTGTATTTCTAAACACTTCCTTAGACTCTTCATCTAATGAGAATGTCCAGACATTAAATGTGGTAGTCACATCTCTAGCAGAAGCTCCAAGTGTAAAATTATTTGATACTTTATATTTGGCTGAAAAGTCGGACCCAAAACCCCAAGCACTAGCAAATGGCCCAATTGTTCTCCTTATTATTTTTACATTCCCACCTACTGACAACTTCCTACTGTCTCCAAGTTTAGTAGCATATGACAACATTACAGCATAATCTGCTGCACTAAAATTAGTAACTTTGTCATAATTTACGCTTCCATCAGAACCGATCAGATTCAATGTATTTGGGATATCGTCTACTCCTAAACGGATAAAGGTAATTCCACCAAAGCTGCCTTTCTTTTTATTAAATCTCTTTGCAATACTAAAATAATCGTAGTTAGATATACCTCCAAACCATTCAGCATGCATTGCATTCAATTGAAATGGAACCTCTATATCGGTTAACCCAGCAGTATTCCAATATGCAGCTGTACCATCAGACACACTTGCTACTACGCTACCAGACATTCCATGAGCTCTAGCCCCTACCCCAATATTTAAAAATTCGTTGACAAACTTAACTTGTCCCTCTAATTTAGATACTGATATAAAAAGTACTATCGATGTAAAAAGTAAGAGATGCTTAAGCATTTGTATTTGTATTAATTAGTTGTAAAAATACATCACTATGGATAATAATAAATAGATAAATATG
>JBBKVK010000283.1:0-2715 GCA_037968395.1 Saprospiraceae bacterium
AGTTAGAAGTTTTCTTATTAATAAGGATCAACATCAATATTTACCCTTACTCCTTTAATGCCCTGAATATTTTGCATCTCTCCTCTGGTATGTATAATTAGTTTCTTAGTAAAATTTATAACCTTAGGTTTTGGCTCAATTTTAATATTAATGAATTGAATGTATTTATTCTTTATCCTTCCGATAGAGGGTATGATTGGACCATGAACTCTATGGCCAAGTCTTTTTTTCAACTGGTCTGTAAAAAACTCTGCCGCTAATTTTAACTTATCAGCATTACTGTGCTTTAATTCTATATAAATGAGTTTTAGAAAAGGAGGAAAATGAAACTGCTTCCTTTCATGCATTTCTCTCTGATAAAATTTGTCAAATTTATAATGAATAGTTTCTTCTATTGTGGGATGCTCTGGAGTAAAAGCTTGGATTATTACTAAACCTTGTTCTCCTCTACGTCCAGCTCTTCCTGCAACTTGAGTAAGCATTTGAAAAGCTCTTTCGCTGGCTCTAAAATCAGGAAACCTTGTCAAGCTATCTGCATTTATTATCCCTACTAATCCTAAATGATCAAAGTCAAATCCTTTAGTTACCATTTGCGTTCCAACTAATATATCTGTTTTTCCAGTGCTAAAGTCATAGATGATAGAATCTATGTTTTTCTTAGTCTTAGCTGTATCGTGATCCATTCGTTTAATCACAGCTTCAGGAAATTTCAACTTTAAATCCTCTTCAATTCTCTCAGTACCTTGCCCAATTTCAAATATATTATCACCTCCACAATCAGGACAAGCTGCTGGGTTTTTAGTTCGATGTCCACAATAATGGCATCTGAGTTCTTTAAAATACCTGTGTAGTGTTAAGGTTACATCGCAATTGACACATTCGGCAATCCATCCACAATCATTGCATTGTATCGTCGGTGCAAACCCTCTCCTGTTTTGGAAAATAATAACTTGTTTATTCCTAGATAGGAAGTCGGTTATGGCGTCTTCTAATGGTTTGCTAATAGATGTGTCCTTTAATAGTCCTACTTTCTTTTCCCTTTTAAGATCTACCACCTTGATTATTGGTAATACTGAATTGCCATATCTTTTATTTATTGTAATCAATCCATACTTTCCATTGACTGCATTAGTATAGCTTTCTATTGATGGCGTAGCACTACCAAGTATTACACTAGCATTTGTCATTCTAGCTAGTACAACAGATGTATCACGGGCATTATATCTTGGACTTGGGTTGGTCTGTTTATAACTGGGATCATGTTCTTCATCCACGATAATTAATCCCAACTTTTGAAACGGTAGAAATAAGCTAGATCTGGCTCCAAGGATCACTTTCTTACCTGACATTACTGCATTCCAGGTTTCTACCCTCTCACTGTTGTTCATCCTACTGTGGTAAATAGCAATGTCATCACCAAAATAATGCTCAAGTCTTTCTACAATTTGTGTTGTCAAGGCAATTTCAGGCAATAAATATAGACATTGATTACCCAATTTAATTTGTTCAGATATCAATTCAATATAAACCCTTGTCTTTCCGCTTCCAGTAATACCATGTATTAAGACAGGTTTCTTTTCTATTTGAAACTCTTTGATAGCAGCAATCGCACTTACTTGTTCAATAGACAAATCTGGTACCTCTAAGATGTCATCAGAATATACTTTAAGTCTGCTGACATCTATTTTAGATATGGTAAAAACACCTTTTTTTTCTAATGCTTTTAATATTGCTCCATTGACTCTTGCCATTTCGTAGATGTCACTTACTGGGATTAGCATATTCCCGCTTTTTGATAGGGTCAAGTACGCTAATATTGCCCGCTCTTGGCCCTCAGACCTTATTTTATCATCTAGAAATTGTAATAGAACTGCTTGGTCTGTAAACTCTGGTGATAATTGGATTGCTCTGACCTTTTTAGCACTGTATTTTTGGATGAGCTCTTCTTTTATCTCTAAAACTTGTTTGTCTAGAAGAGACCTAATGATAGGGTAGATCGTCTTCTTGTTTAAGATTTCACTAATCTCCTGTATGGTTAATTCGTTTCGGATGGTTAATGCTTCCGCTACAAGATATTCGTCATCATTTAAGCCAGAAAAGTCATAATTTGCATTTTCTTTCAAGACTATTTTTGTTTCACTTTCTAATTTTAGTCCTGAAGGTAGAGCAGCATGCATCACTTCCCCTAATGTGCAACAATAGTAATTGGCAACCCATTTCCACAAATCTAATTGTTTATCACTTAGAATGGGCATTGGGTCTAAAATAGAAATAATATCCTTGATGGCATATTTAGAATCAACACTATCACCAATCAAGCAGACGATCCCAGAGTATAATTTCCTTTTTAAAGCAACTTCAACTCTCACCCCAATATCTATAGAATCAACCAAATGCTTAGGTACTGAGTAAGTATATTCCATAGGTAAGGCTAATGGAATAATTACTGCAACATACACTTGATCGTTTTTCATGAAAATTAATGCTTTAATGCTTTATTATAATGTAAAAGTAGAAATATTTTTGAGGAAACCTTGTTGAAAGAAAATTGATATTGTTTAATATTAGATAATTCAAAACTATTGTAAAGGCTTACAACAATTGAATAAAAATTAAAATATTCTAACTTTCGACTATCAAAAGTCAATTTGCGATAATTAGCTGATAAAATATAAGATATAAACTTAAAGTTCATAAATGTTTTAAAAAAATTAA
>JBBKVK010000284.1:0-23395 GCA_037968395.1 Saprospiraceae bacterium
CAATAAATTATTTAATTTTATCATTTTTTATTAAAAACAACCTCTTGTTGAGTAATACTTTCATCATGAACTGCTTTGATAAATTTTGAAACAAAATCTTCACTTAGTTCATTTTGATTTCCTTTATCTATATATTTTTGAAGAATTTCTTTCCATCTTGTTGATTGTAAAATGGTGATTTTGTTTTCCTTTTTGTAAGAGCCTATTTCTCTAGCAACCTTCATTCTAGATGAAAGAATGTGGATTAATTCATCATCAATTAGATCAATTTGCTTTCTCATTCTATCTAGAGCAGTAGTTTCTTTTGGGTCTAGTTTTTCTTTTCTGATAATAAGATTTACTATCATATCGCCATATACCTCTGGTGTAATTTGTTGTGCTGCATCCGACCATGCATCATCAGGGTTGATATGTGACTCGACCATTAATCCGTCAAAGTTAAGATCAAAAGATTTTTGTGATACAGCTGAGAGTAGGTCTCTCCTACCACAGATGTGCGAAGGGTCACAGATCATTGGAAGATCAGGCATTTCTGTCTTGAAGTCAATAGCTATCTGCCATTGAGGTCTATTTCTAAATATTTTTTCTCCAGAGTTTGAAAAACCTCTGTGAATTGCCCCTAGTTTAGTTAAGCCTACTTTTTGGAGTCTTTCTACACCGCCCAGCCATAATGCCAAATCGGGATTAATTGGATTTTTAACTAAGACAGGGATATCTACACCCTTCAATGCATCCGCTATCTCTTGTACTGCAAATGGATTGACAGTAGTCCTTGCACCAATCCACAAGGCATCAAAGCCAAACTCTAAGCATAACTCAACATGAGATGCTTTTGCCACTTCGGTAATGATAGGTAGGCCTGTTAGTTCTCTTGCTTTTTGCATCCATGGCAGTCCTTGAGTACCAATTCCTTCAAAGCTTCCAGGTCTTGTTCTAGGTTTCCAAATACCTGCTCTGAGCATATCTACCTGTCCTGTTCTAAACAATCGTCTAGCTGTTTCTAGTACTTGCTCTTCGGTTTCTGCACTACAAGGCCCTGCAATCAAAAATGGCTTTTTTGATTTAAAAGGATTACGCTTATCTGTTATTGAATTTGGCACTTTGTTCATGTTTTGTAATTTTTAGTTTTGTAATATTCTTTTTATTTCATTTGCCTTTGTCATTAGGCTTTCCATTTCTTCAATATTGTGTGTGGCTATGGCGGATCTAAATAAGCTTAGCTGCTTTATATAACTATCCAATGCCTGAAGTAAGTGTGGACTGTTTTTATCAAAAATAGAAGACCATGTTTGTGGATTACTTTTGGCAAGTCTTACTGTCGATGCAAAACCGGTACTGGCTAAATTAAAAATTTGCTTTTCATCTTTTTCGATATCGAGTACTGTCAAACCCAAAGTAAAACTGGTAACATGAGAAAGATGTGATACATAGGCCATATGCTTGTCGTGTTCAGCGGCTTTCATAAACTGAGAACTTAAACCTACACTCTTAAATATAGCCATTGCAGTGCTAAGAGCATCTTCATCTGTTTGCTCTTGGTTACAAATAATGTTTTTCTTACCTCTAAATAAACTCTCTATTGCAGCACTTGGCCCAGAAAACTCAGTACCTGCTAGAGGATGAGCAGCCACAAAACGTCCTCTATTATAATGGGTACTCACAGCATTACATATTCGTTCTTTTGTCGATCCGAGGTCGATGACTACAGTATGCTCTTTTATCTGATCTAATATGGCTGGCAGTATTTGTTCTAATGAACTAACAGGGATACTGACTAAAATTACATCTGATATAGCTAATGCCTTAGACAATGATATCATTTCCTTAACCAACCCAAGTTTTATAGCATCATTACAATGATCTGGGTTAGTATCCACACCATAGACAGTTACATTAATTTGCGATGAAAGATCTAACGCCATTGACCCGCCAATCAATCCGATGCCTATTATAGAAATGATCATGCTACTAAGTTTTTATTGTTATTAATTCTATTTAAAGCCTCTAAAAACACATCTTCTGGTGAACAAAGCGAAATTCTAATATAATCATTGCCTGCATCACCAAAAATGAAACCTGGAGTAATAAATATTCTAAATTGGTCCAATAAATAATTACTTAATTGATTACCATCTTTACCATTTGGTACCTTTGCCCATACAAACATACCTACATGAGATGCCTCAATTGTGCAGCCAACTTTTTCGAGTAATTTGATGGCAGATTTTTTTCTCATTAGGTAAACTTCATTGTTAGATTTGTTCCAAACTATAGGTGTTTTGAGAGCTTCAATTGCTGCTATTTGGAGAGGTTTATACATCCCACTATCCATATTTGATTTGAATTTTAAGATAGACTTAATAATGTCTTTATGTGCAGATACAGCGCCAATTCTCCAGCCAGCCATATTGTAATTTTTACTTAACGAGCTTAATTCTAACACCCAAGGAAAAGCCTGCTTTACTTGTAAAATTGATATTGGATTATCATTAAGGATAAATGAATAAGGATTGTCATTGCAAATTAATATTTGATTGTCTCTACCGAAATCTGCCAATTCTTGGTAAAAAGATACGTCAACTGTAGCACCAGTTGGCATATTAGGGTAATTGATCCACATGATCTTTACCTTAGACAAGTCTTTGGATTTTAACTTGTCAAGATCTGGTTTCCACCCCAAAGATTGCTTTAACTCAAAAGCAATTACAGATGCTCCTGCGATCTTAGCACAAGTGGCATAGGCAGGATATCCAGGGTTAGGCACTAATACTTCATCTCCTTCACTTAAAAAAGCCATTGATATGTGCATAACTCCTTCTTTTGAGCCTAAAAGTGGCAGTATCTCTGAGGTTGGATCTAAAGTCACTTCAAAATAGTGTTTATACCAATTACTCAGCTCCTGTCTTATCTCATCAATGCCAGTGTAAGATTGATACTTATTAGCATCGGACTTATTTGCCGCTTTATTCATAGTTTCAATCACATTCTTTGGCGGTAGTAAATCAGGACTTCCAATCCCTAGATTTAGTACTTTTTGACCACCATCACTATCCATTTGCTTTATTTGTCCTAGTTTTTGAGCAAAATAGTATTGCTCAATCCCCTGTATTCTTTGTGCTTCTTTTATCATGGCGTTTGTGAAGTTAAAAATTCTAAATCTGCTCTTTTGTATAAACCCATTTCTTCAAAGTGGAAACCCAATTGGATCATTTGTTGTTTCATCTCTCGGTATTGGTCGATGGTATCAAACTCTACATCTATATGAAAAAAATACTCTCTAAACATTCCTAACACAGGAAAAGATTGGAGTTTGCTCATGTTGATCTTTAAGGTGTCAATAATGACCAATGCTTTTAAAAGTTCTCCTTTTTTATCAGGTATTTTAATATAAAATGAAGCTTTATTTACTTCATCATTATTTATTTTATCCTTGCTGAGTATGAAGAATCTAGTATAATTATGTTTGTCAGATTCGATGTTAGGTACTAGAGTTTGTAGACCTGTAATCTCTCCTGCTCTTTTACTTGCAATACAAGCATGTTTTGGGTTGGGGTGATTACTTAAATAGATGGCACTTAGGGCAGTATCATCGGCTTCTACCAATTTGACATCGTCTAATGACCTTAGAAAAGGAAGACATTGGTTTAATGCCATAGGGTGAGAGTAAACCTTAGTGATTGCGGATAACACAGAGTTAGGATTAGCTAATAATTGATGGCTAATCTTAAGGTATATTTCCCCTTCTATCCAAAAACTGTTTTCTCTAAGCAACCTATAATTTTGAAGGATTGAGCCTGCAATACTATTTTCTATAGCCATGACGGCTTTGTTTACTTTTCTTGTGGTAAGAGCCTGTGCAAGATCAAGAAAGTTATTACACTTCGCATATCCACTTATTTGGTCTCCAAAATACTCATCAGCAGCTTGCTCATGAAAAGAGCCTTGGTATCCTTGTATTGCTATGTTTATTTTTTTTGTCATAAAATTTTAATAAAAAAGGGAGTCTCATTTTTAAAATGGACTCCCTCTCGGTATTTTTTATAGTGTAATTAATACATACTACGATTCCATTTTACTTATTTTATTAAAGTAATAAAAAGAACAGAATGTATAATATGTAAAATTGTATCGTATCATAGTTGTAAAACACAAATGTAGTTATTTTACTTATTACGAGGTTAAAAATTGAATGATTAATAATTATGGGTATAATGTTACAGACATTAAATTTTAAAAGTAAGTACTTTATTTAGCTATATTCACACTATAATAAAATAAAATATGAGAGGTTTAATGATTTGGAGTAGTGTATTGCTACTAATAACATTTTCAGGATTGGGACTCTATGTTTCAGCTATGTTTTTTATAGGATCTATTATCCTTGTGCTTATTACGGGGGTGGTCCTATATGATGCCTTTCAATCTAGCCATGCAATTTTGAGGAACTTTCCATTAATAGGTAGGACAAGATATATGGCGGAGTGGTTACGACCAAAATTGTATCAATATTTTGTAGAACCTGACTATGATGGGAGACCGTTTTCTAGACTTCAGAGAAATACTATATATACAAGGGCAAAGAATATTTCAGATACCTCTCCATTTGGTACGCAAATGAATGTATATGATGAAGGGTATGAATGGATGGAGCACAGCATTACCCCAATGGATATTCATGAAAAACAAATGGATCCGAGGGTAACAGTTGGCGGTAAAGCTTGTACACAGCCATATAGTTTATCCATATTAAACGTATCAGCTATGAGTTATGGCTCTCTAAGTAGTGCTGCAATTGAATCCCTAAATGGAGGAGCAGCTTTGGGTAACTTTGCCCACAATACAGGCGAAGGAGGGATCTCGCCATACCACCTTAAACACAATGGAGACTTGATATATCAAGTAGGTACAGGTTATTTTGGCTGTAGGGCAGATGATGGAAATTTTGATCCAGACCTATTTAAAGAAAGAGCGGCGTTGCCATCAGTCAAGATGATAGAAATAAAACTTTCACAAGGAGCAAAACCTGGACATGGTGGTATTCTCCCAGCTAAAAAAGCGACTCCAGAGATAGCAGCCATTCGTAATATTGAGCCTTACAAAGAAGTACTTTCTCCACCGTTTCATAAAGCGTTTAATACTCCAAAAGGCCTTTTAAATTTCATACAGAAATGCCGAGAACTATCTAATGGTAAACCTATAGGATTCAAGCTCTGTGTAGGCAAAAAAACTGAATTCATAGCCATATGCAAAGCTATGGTTGAGACAGGGATCATGCCAGATTTTATCTCTGTAGATGGAGGTGAAGGAGGCACAGGAGCAGCACCATTAGAGTTTAGTGACTCTGTTGGTACACCGTATAAAGAAGGTTTGGCATTTGTTTATGACACTCTTATCGGGTTTGGTATAAAGAATGAAATCATTCTAATCACTTCAGGAAAGATAGTAACAGGTTTTCATATGTTTAGAGCTTTTGCTTTAGGAGCAGATGCCTGTTATTCTGCAAGAGCGATGATGATGGCAGTAGGGTGTATCCAAGCATTAGAATGCAACAAAAATACTTGCCCAGTTGGTGTAGCAACGCAAGATCCAAAACTGATAAAAGGGCTTGTCGTCGAAGACAAAAAACAAAGGGTATTTCACTTTCATCAAGTGACTATTGAATCATTTGCAGAATTATTAGCAGCAGCAGGACTTGATGATCCAGATCAAATAAACAGACACCATGTCAATAGAAGGATAGTCATGAACCGAGTACAAAGATACCACGAGATCTATCCATACATCACCGAAGGTTGTCTACTAGAATTAGAGTCAGTGCCAAAAGAATGGAAATATGACTGGGTCTTAGCGGACCCAAATTCGTTTAGATCTAAATACGAGGTGACTTATATTGATGAAGGTTAGTGGAGGGTCTGACACAATAATCGGTTTTTTAACAACCTTGAAATTAGCATCTTATTAAGATATGATGCATTTGTATTATCAAGACAAACAATTTAATGACATGGCAGCGGATGAAAACTATGTGAATTATTTAAAAGATCAACTCTCGGAAATAGGAGAAATTGAAATTAAAAAATGTTTGGGGGTTTAGGCTTTTTTAAAGATGGGTTGATGTTTGGGATGGTTGGAAATAATTCATTTAGACTTAAAGTGGACTCAACAAATGAACAAGATTATTTGTCTTTAGGTATGAAACCATTCAACTCAGAATCAAAGAAAAAAGGTATGCCTTACTGGGAAGTTCCAGCTGAGATTTTAGAAGATAAATCCAGGTTATCAAATTGGGCAAATAAGTCTATCGAAATAGCACTATCTAATAGAAAGTAGTGAGTTTACTTTTTTTAATATTTTAGGCCTTGTACACAATTGATTGGTTACAAATGATTCTTTCTATTCTTGAAGTAATACTTGCTTTGATTGAAATAATCTTATCAGCAAAGCAAAAACTGATGATAACCTAAACAATCTTCCAGAAAAAAATAGGGGAACAATTTTAAAAATTGTTCCCCTTGGTCGATTAAATTGAGTAATGCTTCTTTTGAATTAATTTAATAATATTTTCAAATTACTTCTATATTAAAAATTTGCTTCTTCGCAGTAATATTTTATCATTGAACTGATTTCTTGATCTATCTCTAGCTCTGGTGCTAATTCATATATGATATGGTATTGAGAATAGTCTTCTTCTAATGCTTCAGCTAATATCTCTAAACCTAACTTTTTCTTTTTCATGAAAAACAAAGTAATAGCTCTACAGTATAACAAATCTGATCCAAATGTGTATTCTTCTGCTTCATCAAGTATTAATAATGCTTCTTTGTAAAGTCCCATTTTGATAATGAAGCAAGCATACTCTTTCCAGTATATAGTTTCTTCATTACAGATCTGACAAGCTTTGTTAAAGTTTATAGTTGCTTTATTGTACTCTTCTACTTGTACATATGATTTAGCAAGAGCCAAATAATACTCTTCTCTTTCAGCATCTATCTCAATACCTTTAAGATAGGCGTTGATAGCACTATACCAGTTGTTATTCATAGCAAAGCACTCTCCTAGCATGTAGTAAATCTCATCGTTGTGAGAGTCCATTTTAAGGGCTTTTAACAACAATATCTTAGCTTCAACTATTTGGTTTAGCTTCATATGGCAAGATGCAATATTGATCATTACATCTTGATCAGGTCCAAACCTTTCGTTGACTTCCTTATATATATCAAGAGCTCTAGCAAAATCATTTTGTTGTACACATACTTCTGCACACTCCATATAGCCTTGCTCAAAATTTTGATCAATTATAAATGAATATTCAAGTGCATCAATTGCTTTCTCATATTCCCAAGTGCCGTAGTATGACAATCCCAAATTGTACCAAGCTAGGTGATTGTAAGGGTGAGCATCTATAAGTGCCGTATTAAATATAATACTATCCTTAAAGTTTTTTGATACTTCTACAGCTAATACAAACCTATCTAGAGCTTCTTTGTTAGAATAGTCAAGCTTCAAGCACTCTTTGAGTACATTGTACATCTCTTTATAGTCCTTTCTATGCTCATAGTAAAAAGATTCTGCTAATAATATATCTATTAGATCATCTTTCATCGCATAACTCTTAAGTTCTATAAGAAGCGCTTCAGCTTTTTCAAATTCTTTCTTAATAGAAAGAGCTTTTACTTTTAAGATCAAGATATCCCTTTCATAAGGGGCGATTATTTCTGCTTTATCTAAGAATATTAAACCAGATTCTAACTTATTATCATTAATAAGAATTCTGGCCTTTGTAATATAAAATTCAGATCTATATTTATATTGCTCTAATGCTATATCAACTACTTCTAAAGCCTTGTCATACAAAAGTTCGCTTTCGTAATACTCTATGAGTTGGTTTAAGGTCTTCTCGTCTAAGTAGTCAAGAATTCCTTGATCAAATTTATATTCAAAATCGGTTATGAGATTAATTAGTGTAAGATCACGTTTTGTTCTATGTTCCATATATCTACTCCTATTAGGGGGGTCTCATCAAGTTGTGCAGCGAAGATAGATAAAATATAGTCGAACTCAAAAGGAATCCTAAATGTTTTTTTCCACATTGTGTTGGTATTAAATTATTTTACAATATCTTCTAAATAGCTATAAATCAGTTAGATATAGATATCTTTAATCTGTTGAAATCTCACAAAGGTATCGTTATCTTATGCTAACATATAAGAATAGAATGTAATTTGATTATCAATTATTTTTAATATTATATGATTAATATGGTCTGATTAAGCACAAAAACTTACTTTTTCTGTTAATTGATTAATTTTTTACCTTTTATATTCGTTGTATATTTACACTTCCAACTACGAATTCATAAGAATTTGAGAGTAAAAAGATATGAAATTAAAAACAAAACTTACGCAAATAATTGTAATGATCCTTTTTACAGGATCATTGATAGCACAGGTAAATAATGATGAGTGTAAATATGCTCAATTTATAAGCGATGTTGAAGACTACTGTTCAGAGCCTCTTGTGTTTACAAATGAAGGAGCGACACCATCCTCCCAGAACAATCCTAGTTGTTGGCCACAGTTTACAGTGTCTAATGATGTGTGGTATTCTTTTATACCAAAAAATTTGGGGGCTTTAATACAACTTACAGGCCAAACAATTTCGGTTGAAGGTACATTATCAAACCCATCCATAGCAATTTATACTGGAGACTGTAATTCTTTGACAGAAGTCGGTTGTAACTCAGTTTTAATTGGTCAAAATGTAATAGAATTTACCATTGCTGATTTGACAATTGGAAGATTATATTACATTAGAGTGGATGGTCGAGACAATAATGTTGGATCCTTCAAACTATGTGTTAATACATTTTCTCCCGTAAAATCTCCAGAATCAGATTGTAGAGATGGAGTGGTATTATGTAATAAAGATGAATTTTTTGTTGAAAAGATCGAAGGGGTAGGTACTGATATGAATGAAGTTGGTGGCACTTGTATCCAGGAGGAATTAGCCTCTGTATGGTACAGATGGACTTGTAAAGACCCTGGTTCTTTAACATTCACAATCACGCCGAATAACAAACCTGATGATATTGATTTTGCAGTTTATGAACTAACAGCAGGGATAGATGGATGCGGCAGTAAACGGCCAATTAGATGTATGGCATCTGGAGAGACAATAGGTAGTAGTGCTGATTTTAACTCACCATGTTTTGGAGAAACGGGATTAAATCTAACCTCTACAGATTTGCAAGAAGACCCAGGATGCCGGACAGGCGATGACAACTTTGTAAAGTTCATAGAGATGGAAGCGGGAGTTTCATATGCTTTAGTAATTAATAATTTTAGTCAATCTGGATCTGGGTTTAATATTTCTTGGGGAGGTACAGGGTCTTTCTTAGGCCCTGAGGCTGCTTTTGAAACAGAAGCCCAAGGAGCATTTGAATGTGATAAAACAATCAATTTTTTTAATCAATCTAGTTCAGCAACAGATTCTATTATAGGCTTTAAGTGGAGTTTTGGTGATGGAGCTTCACCACCTACCGAGCAAAATATAGATACAGTGAGTGTAGTATATGCTTCTTTTGGAGATAAAACAGCGGCAATCACAGTAGAAAGTAAAAGAGGATGCATCGTTACAGAAGTAGTAGATTTTTATGTAGAACCTTGTTGTAAAGATACTTCAACCTTAGATGTGTCTGCGACTGCTATTGATTTAATATGTTTTGACATTATTGATGGCTTAATTGAGGCTACGGGTATCTCAGGAAGTCCCCAATATAGTTATAGTTTGGACGGGGAAAATTTCCAACCTAATCCTCGTTTTGTTGACCTTGGAGCAGGTGAATATTTGGTATATGTGATTGATCAAAAAGGTTGTCTTGATTCTACCATTATTGACATAAATGCACCACCTCCTTTGATTGCAGATGCTGGTCCTGATCAAGAAATAGAATTGGGTGAAAACACCTTTTTGGATGGTAGTTATTCTCCTTCAGGTAATAAGTTGCCTATGTGGATAGGTGAAGGCTTTATAGACAGCTTGGACATCAAGTCATTAGACCCTGAAGTGTTTCCTCCTGGCGATTATACTTATACTTTGATGGTAACAGACGAATTTGGATGTACCTCAACTGATGAAGTTACAATCAGAGTTAGGATAGTAAGACCTGTATATTCACCTAATATATTTACCCCAGATAATGGAGATGGGATCAATGACTTTTTTAGCCTATTTGGCGGCAAAGCAGTTAGAGATATACAAGAATTATTGATTTTTGACAGATGGGGTAATTTAATGTATAAAGGGAATGGTTTGACCATCAATGATAGAGGAGATGGTTGGGATGGTAAATCCAATGGTCAATACGTCAATCCCGGAGTTTATACTTGGGCAGCCAAAGTACTATTTATTGATGGGGTTGTCTTGCCATTTGGGGGTGATATTACAGTATTAAGGTAATGAAGGAATTTAAAAATCTCTTTCTATTCATATTGATATCCATGTCTTTGATTAATTGTGCAAACGATATCGATGAAGTAAATTCTATAACCTCACAATTAAACACCTCGATTGATGTGGGTAAAAATGTATACATTACCTATAGTGACTCTGCTAACATCAAAGTAATTATTGAAGGACCAACAATAGAAAAATATAACTCCGTAAATGATCCAAAGGAAATATTTCCTGAAGGGGTAAAAGTTACTTTCCTAAATGATCAACATAAGCCTGGATCATGGTTGACAGCCGAATCTGCTATCAGGGATCCAAAAGAAAAAAAAGTATTTGTAAGGGGCAATGTTAACTTTTATAACATTGATAATGATAAACTTCAAAGTCATGAATTAATCTGGGACGAGAAAGATGGTCGAATCTACACCGATAAATTTGTAAAAATCACACGTCCAACGGTAGGAGACACCTTATATGGCATTGGCTTCGAGACGGACCAAGATTTTAAAAAAGTAACCATAAAGAGAAGAAATCAAGGGGTGATGAATGTAAAGGATGTGGAGTGATGAGTTTAATGTTTATTTTACAAAAGCTCCCTAAGTACCGCAGCGACACCATCATCAATATTGCTATGTGTTATTCTATTTGCTATGGTTTTGACTTCATCTTTGGCATTTGCTACAGCCACACCTAATCCAACACCTTGTAACATATCGATATCATTGTAGTTGTCACCAAAGGCAATTACTTCTTCTAATAAAACTTGATAATTGGATTCTAGTAGCAAAGATAAAGCAGTCAGTTTTGAGATTTTTTTACTAGATATTTCTAAGTAAGTAGGTTTAGTTTTGTATGCATTTAAATCATTACTGAAGTAAGTTTGGATGTGGTTGGCTAGTATTTGTATCTGATCTTCATCACCCATACACATTACTTTGTGGGCCCCTTTATTTAAGGCTTTCCAAGTATTACTTACTTCTTGCAGGTTGGCAATTTCTGGGGTAACTCTAGTATTATTCATTTCTCTTTTTGCCCAGTAATCCATTTCTTTCACATACCATTCATCGTTATGGTATAGACTAGTATGGATATCAAGTGTCTTGTTGATTTTCAACAAATTGTTTAAGATAATATTGGGCACTTCAATGGAGGATAATATCTGGGATACACCATCTGTATTATAAGTCAATACCAATCCGCCATTATAAGCTATCAGTGGGGAGTTTGCAATACCAAGATCAATTTGTAAATGAGTCATAGCTTTTGGCATTCTAGAGGAGACAAGTATTACAGGAATATGCTCTTTTATACGCTGGATCTCTGTGATTGTGGCAATCGATAGTAATCTTGCTTTATTTAATAATGTCCCATCAATATCACTGCATACAAGTTTATATGGCATCTGTCTTTTATTATAGAATCGTAAAACTAATAATTATTAATATTAGAATCTAATGGAAACTAGATCAGCTCTATATAATACGTGACTTTCATACAATGAACAACATTAATTTCCAATCATTTAAGCTACAAACTGTAAGAAATTTTACGAGAAAGGAAATATCAAAAATCATTGTAGGTTAACCTGAACTTAATAGCGTTTAATATACATTTAGATTTATGGCGTAATCCTGCACCATACTAGGTATGGTATTTGTAATATGTTTATCAAGTTCAAATAGAAAAAATTAAATGATCCATATAAGATTGCTATTAATATACACTGCTCTAATACTTGGTACACATTTATCTAGTCAAAATATAGATGGGGGTGATATTACATTACCCAATGGAGATACTTCGGCAATAGTGTGTCTAGGAAGTTCTGATGAAAAAGTATTTGATGTTATTTTAAAAGGCAATCAGGGTGAGATTTCTGCATGGGTAATTACTGATACGTTTGGTATAGTGGTGGCTATTCCTACTTCCCCTCCATTTGACTTGGATAACTATACAATTAATCCTCTTGACATTTGGCACTTGAGTTACAACCAGATATCAGGACTAAATATTGGTTCAAATAAAGACAGTATTACTGGTGATTTTGACTATTCTAATAGTATTAGACTCAGTCAGAAGAGATTATTTGCAGCTAAGCTTTCATTAATAGAGGGCGATACTGTGATCTCTTGTAGTGGCGATGGTTTAGGAGATTCCTTAGTTTTTAGTATTATAATGAATAATGGTTTAGAGAATATATTTGTAATCACAGATATTGATGATAAAATTTTAATGCTCTCTACTGATTCTATTGTGAATGCTGACTTACTCGAATCAGGACTTTGCTTCGTACAACATTTAACTTATGAGCAAGGACTTTTAGGATTAGTTAAAGATTCTATTTTATCTGATCTAAAAGGATGCTTTGAGTTGAGTAATAAAATATCTATTAGTAAAACCGTTGTAAATGGTGGAGATATATACTTAGAAGATGGGCGGACAAATATTACAATTTGTGTAGGTGATGGTATCGCTGATGCATTTACTCCAACCTTAATAAATGACCAAGGTACTAGCAAAAAATGGATAATTACCGACTCTTCAGGCATCATATTAGCCTTAGTTAACAATGGTACTTTCAATCTTGAAGGTGTAGGACCTGGTATTGCAATAATTTATCACGTTAGATATGAATCCATCGTCAACCTTGAAAGGAACAAAAATATAGATTCATTAATGGGTTGTTATGATTTATCTAACCCTATTACTGTAATTAGAATTGAAGGAGATACCAAACCTGGCATACTTTCGTCACCAACAATGAATAGTTTTTGTAATGGCGATAAAAAAGCAGACATTGTTGAATTGTCTATCGTGGGTAATTTAGGAGATAATTACACGAACTTAATAGTAGATCAAAGTGGAGTTATTCTAGATACTTTTAATGGAAATTCATACGATTTTGAAGGTTTTGCCAAAGTTAATTCAGTTTTTATATTTGGACTATCATATATAGAAGGGATTGATCGGTTAGCTATAGGAAATAATATTGAAGACTTAGAAGGGTGTTATGCATTTTCTAATTCTATTCCAGTACAAATTGAAAACGCCTCAGGTGGTGAGATTGCTTTTCCGGATCAAGATTCTATCCGAATAATTTGCTCTGGAGATGGCTTTGATGACTTAATAGCAATCTCAGTTAAAGACACTTGTGGATTAATCTATAATTGGGCAATCACAGATACTGAAGGAGAAATATTAAATATACAACCGTCGGGAGCAGTTAATATAGATATTGGATCACAGGACACAACGCTACTCCAATTAGTAGCATATAATGTTAGTATTGATGGATTATCAATTGGTGAAAACATTAAAGACTTAGTTGGATGTTATGGTATATCTAATTCATTAAGGATACTTAATTCATTTGGGGCTGCTAATGGAGGAATACTTGTAACAACTGATGACTTGATTCGATGTATCCTTCCGAATCAAATTGATACTATGTTTTTTAATACCTCAGATTTTGCAGGAGATACTTCCTTTTATTTAGTATTAAATGATAAAGGTGAAATAATAAACATTTTTGATACTGATTACCTAATTACTTCTAATTTAGAAAATGGTACTTATGATTTATATCACGTATCATCTCAAGAATATAGCATAGGATTTACTATTGGAAATACATTAACAGATATACATGGTTGTTATGATTTATCCAATAGTCTCTCAATTAACATTACAAGTGTCAATGGAGGTATAATCAGTTCGAACATTGATCCAAAAATTCCAATTTGCTTTGGGAACATTCAGCCTGATACCATTACTATTAGTAAAAATGGCATAATTGGCCAGACATCGTATATTGTAGTAACTGACACTATGGGCATCATTATAGATGTATATATCAATAAAAATATAGTAGTAAAAAGTACTTTTCCTAACAATTTTTACATTTGGAATATCGCTTTTAATGACAATGTAGCGGGCTTAGTAATAGGGTTATCTATACATTCTGTTGCTGGATGCTTTCATTTGTCGAACAACATTTCTTTTGAGTTAAATAGAATCAGTCCTTTGAATATATCCTTTTCAAACTCTGAAAATACTTTGATTTATTGCTCAAATTTTGGAAATTCAATCATCAATATTACCACAATTGGTGGTGTAGGTAAGGACACATTATACGTTATTACTGATGGTGATAATAACATTTTAGCAACTCAAGATTCTAGCAATATTGACATTTCTCAATTTGACGGAGAGGTATTAAAGATAACAGCTTATAATGGATCGGATAGTCTATACAATGAGGGCAATCAAATATCAAACTCAACTAATTGTATCATCCAATCTAATGTGCTCACGATCATCAATCAGAAGCCTATAGGAGGGGAACTAGCTTTACCTGGAGGTGTTGATACATTATCCTATTGTTTATTACCAACTTCTAAGGATACCATAAGTATAGAAGCCAACAATTTCAGTGGCAACAATCAGGAAGTAATTTTTACAGATCTTAATGGAAAGATAATTACTCACTATACAGATTTGAGGATTATACCTTCAAACATAAATGTGGATTCTGTTTTGATTTATCACATTTCCTACTTTGATTCAATTTCAATTGTTAATGACTCTTTGGTTACTAATATAGAAGGTTGTTATGACCTCTCTGACCCTAAATTATTTGTAATAAATAGATTAGACGGAGGGCTGTTGTATTTTGGAAGTATTGATACTATGACCATTAGTTGTTTTGGAGATAGTATTGGGTATACTTTCTTTGAAAGCAATACTTCAATAGTTTCTTCATATATAATTTCAGAGTCGGATTCAACACTTATAAAAGTAGTAAATGCTATTGATGATTTGAATTTAAACACTTTGAGTCCGGGAAGTTACTTTATATGGCACGTTTCTAGTTTAGATACTATAAGCTTTAATGAAGATCTTGATAGTTTAGGAAGTTGTGCACATTTGTCAAATAGACTTTCATTAGAAATTCAAGAAAACATAATTGGGGTTTCTAATATTAGTTTAAATAGTATTACTACTATTTGTGATGGCGATGAGGTATCAATCATTGACTTGTCTACTATTGATAGTACGGGTTTAATTACTTATTTTATTGTAGTCGATTCATTGGGCAAGATATTGGCAATAGAAGACACCACATCATTTGTATTACCAGCAGAAGGTGTAGATTTTGTTTATCAAATTGGATATAATATAAGACCTGCAAACTTCGCCATTGGTACTAGTGTTAATGACCTAATCGGGTGTTATGGATTTTCTAATGGAGTCAAAATTGCACCAATAATCTTTGATGGTGGTGAGATTTCCATACAAGGTTCTAAAGACATAAAATTTTGTGGTGTGGGAATTAAAGTAGATTCGCTTTATCCACAGCTAAGTACAAAAGGTTCGGTAAATGGGATATGGATCGTGACTGATATTAATGATATTGTGATTGATACTTTTAACCACCTTCCAGTGTTGATTGATAATAACGGTCCAACTATATGTTTTGTGAGATATGTATCTTATTTGGATGGCCTAATAATCCCTGAAATAGATAGTACTTATGCTCGTATAAATGGATGTTATGATGAATCTAACAAGATAATGGTTACTAAATCATTGATAAGAGGAGGAAACATAAAAGTAAATGGTGGGCAAGAGTTAAATATTTGTTCTGGGGATCAAGTAATTGATCAAGTAGACATAAACATTAGTGGAGCCACTGGACCTAACAATGCCTGGATATTAAGCGATACGATGTCTAATATTATTTCAATCCTTGCTACGCCACCAAATAATTTCAATGGGCTGCCAACTGGAAGTTGTTTTTTATGGCATATTAGATACAATTCTAATGATATAGCTGGTTTAAATGTTGGGTCATCTATTGGCAATCTAAAAGGTTGTTTTGAAACTTCAAATCCGATAAGAATAAATAAACTATCAGTAAATGGTGGGACATTAAGCGTACAAGATAGTCTTAGAGAATTAACTATATGTGTGGATGATGGTTTTGATGAAACCATTACTCCAAAGTTGGTTAATGAAGTTGGATTGCAAAAATTATGGATGCTAACAAGTGCCATAGGAGAAATAATTGCTTTAGATGTACAACCTCCCTTTTCATTTGAAGGCGAGGAAGAAGGACAAACATTTATATGGAATGTAAGTTATATTGATCTAGTACAAGGCCTAGAATTAGGTCAATTTTTGGCAGACATCGAAGGGTGTGTTGCTATTTCTAACCCAATTAGGATAAGAAAAAAAGTTGGAACAGACTGTGTAGTTGCTACCAATGATATCATAAATTTAGATGATTTTAAAATTACGCCTAACCCTACCTCTGGGTATGTATTCATTAATAACTCATTGCACCAAAAAGGCCAATTGGGCTTAATTAATTCAATGGGGCAGACTGTAATGACCATTGATATTCTATCACAAGAAGAAATCAAGTTGGATTTATCTAACTATTCTGACGGCTTGTATCATGTGCTGATTAAGACTAGTGTAGGTTCCTACGATTATTCTATTATTAAAATATAATGGGTTTATTGGTTTCCAAAAACTATTCATTTATAATGCCAAAATTTTAAATCTGCTTCGCCTCTAACTTCACCAAGATTAGGCGCAATTTGAGAAAATGGGAGTCTAAAAACTTAACAAAATCACCTTTTCTCTTTTTTGCCAATACCTGGTTTATCCGACTGTGACTTTTCTTTTGCAGTTATGATTGATTTTTTTGAAAGGTCAATTTCTTCTTCAATGGTCCAATTTGGTTTTGGAGCGGAAATTTGTTGCTTAAATATTTTTTCAGGAGGAATTCTTCCCCATATATTGGCAGCATCCCACCGGCTATTGTTATTTATGTCTGAAATTACTTCTATTTTGATAACCTCTGGGATAAATCTTGAAAATTTTAAGTTTAGAGTGTCAAGACCTATAATGGAGGACTCGTAATAAGTTTTAGAATTAGTAAATACCTTCACCACATTTTGGCATGTTGTATCAAAATTAAATATTTTTAAAATTACTTCTGACAACTCTTCTTCATTGACCACTGAGATATTGTGAATTAATGAATCATTGGACCTCCCATATAAATCTGTGAAAGTATTTGGATGAATCCTTACTTTATACAATTCATTTGGTTCCACTTTTGGTACTACACCTACATCATATCCACTGGGTAATATGAAAAATTCTAGCTTGGTAATTTCAGTAATAGTGTCCCTTGTAATTGTGCTGTCTTGTTTTGTTTCTTTAATATTTGTTTGCTCTAACCAAGAGCTGTCATTAGGGATAATCTTAATAATTGGGGCATTAAAATAATAAACTAAAGTATCCCCTTTTTTATAATTTGAAGCATTTTTTGGGGTGCTCATTTTCAGTTTACTGCTAGGTTTTTTGTCTTTTTTAAATAACGTGATAGTGTCCATATTGGGTAAGATAAGAGTGATGCTATCCAATTCTGTTTCATACCATATCCTAAAGGTGTCAATTTTAATGTTTGACCAGTTATTAACCTCTTGGTCAAAAGAAAATTCGGGTTTAATCGACAATGGAATGTTATAGATTAAATCTACAGTATTTTGATAATCATTCGTGTATTTTACCATCCTTAATGAAGGGGCAGGAGTAGATAATTCGAAGCTTAAATCACTTATTGAAGCAGTGTCAAGTATGATGTCTTTTGTTAGAAAACCAATCGACTCTTCTCCAACATTATATACATAATTAGCATTTTGGTCACTACAAGCATATACTCTAAACGTATCAGATTTGATATTTTCGATGCTAAATTTTCCGTTTTCATCTGTTTTAGTAAAGTAGAATGGTTTTGACTGAATGACCGCGGAATCTCTCAAGTCATCATACACCATGACGATTGCATTATCTACAGGTTGACCGGTTTCTAAATCATTGACAGTGCCAGATATAGAAAGGGAATCAATAAAATCACCAGTGGAAAAAACAAAACGATAATTTTCTAAAATATTGCCAGCTCTAAAGTCTCTTAATGCATTTCCCAAATTGATAATATACGTTACACTGTCTTTTAATACTTCCGCTGTATTAAATGACAATACTACCTTTTTACCCCTTGATTTTGCTTGTAGCCTATAAGTAAGAGGAGGTGAAACTGCTAATTCTTTTATAAGATCTTTGACTTCAACGTATTCATCAAATGTCAGAACGATGTCTTTTTTTATAAAATTAGTCGACATATTGGGTGTCGAAGACTCAAGTACAATATTGGGTGGAGTCTTATCCACGGGCCCACCTCCAAGTGGACCAGAACTCGCACAACCCATCCACAAAAAAGCGAAAATCGCTATGGTTACAATATAGTTGACTGTATCCTTCAATTCTAAAATTTTAATAGCCTTCCTACAGGATACAATAGAAATGTTGGTTCATAATAGGGAGAATTTTTATAGATATAATCTAATTGGGCTTTACCATTTTTTGCAAATGCTTCATCTTCTACTTTCTTTTTATCAAACTTCGCTTTTAGTACTTTATCTGTTTTAAGCAGTTCTGCCGCGGTATCTTCAAATACGTAATCCGAATAATACTCTTTTTGCATAAGGATACCATCAAAAAAGTTCCAAGCAAACCATGAGTCAGGTGCTTCCGGTTCTAGTGTGTTAATGATATACATATTCATAGCCTGGTTAGTTCTAATCATAAAATCTCCTTTCTTAAATGTCCATGGTCTTTGTATTTTGCTTACTTCAACATTTCGATGTATGTAATGACCTTCGTATGGATTTTCCGAACTATCGTATTTGTCAATATAGTATTGTTCAACATTATAAGATTGATCATTTTGCAGTGTTTCTACTATTACTCCGTTAATCTTCATACGGTCCACTAAGTCTCTATAAGCCCTAGGGATGATGTACGCAGCAGGTTTTTGAACAGATTTTGACGCTTTAAAATCATTGTAATACAATATGTCTTTCTCATAAGGCTTAGATCTGTCATAGTATAATCTAGGCTCACCTGTCACTTCACTTGCTTTGTATCCAGCTTCATATCCTTTAAACTTTAAAGTCTTATAACTCGAGGGTATCAATTCCCAATCGATATCAAATTTTGTATTGTCTATCGTGTTTTGAATAGAAATTTTTCTAGCTAAAAGCAGAGAATCCTTATTTTTTTGAATATGGATCAATACATTTTGCATAAAATGATAGATACTCATTACACGATCTTTATAACTTTTGAGCATATGTGCTTCTGGTACAAAAGAGATACTATTGTGAAGAGTCGCATAGCCACTGCTGTACCTTGGATAATCCATAAATCCATAAATACCTAAATCTGGCGTGCCTCTACTATATACATAAGGTGTCATTTCATATTTGTCTCTCGCCATTGCTGTGTATAAATCTGGTAACATGTTATCTTCCATGTAATTTGACAATGCAGGACTCAATTTGTCTTTTTGGGTGGCAATCATAGTAAGTACATATTGATAATCAGCACCATTTGAAGTATGGTTATCAATAAATACATCCGGAGACCATTTGGTATATAATTGTTGAAAACTTCTTGAATTGTAAGAGTCCCCTTTGATAAAATCTCTATTTAAATCAAGATTTTTTGAATTACCTCTAAACCCATATTCTTGTGGACCATTCTGATTGGCTCTGGAAGTTGATCCCCTATTAAGACTACCACCAATATTGTAAACTGGGATAATTATAATAGTCGTTTGATCAAGAAAAGCAGTGAGCGCTTTATCTCTGCATATGTTTCTAGCCAACATCATGCTTGCATCAATACCACAAGGCTCGCCTGGGTGAATGCCATTATTTATAAAAAGAATGGCTTTATTTTGTGCTCTTGCTTTCTCTGGGGTATTTGCTCCATCATTGGCTAAGACCACTTCGTGTAATGGCTCTCCTGAATCAGTCTCTCCAAAAGGCGTAACAGTCACATAAGATGAAGTGGCAGATAACTTTGTATAAAATTCTATTGCTTCTTTATAAGTAGCTGTTATATTGTTGTCTTGTTCGAAAGCAGTTGTCATTTCTTTAAATTCTGATTTAGATAATCTGTCTTTAGATTTGCATCCAATGACCAAAGTGACAAATAGTAAATATGTTATAAGTCTATTCATTGTAGTAGTTATAGTAGTTAGAACGAATTTCTTGTTAAGAATATGCCTGTAACAGTTTATAGTTCTAAAATTAGACTAAGTGGACAGTGATCTGAGCCTTGTATTTGGTTATAAATTTGACTGTCTTTAATAGCATCTACAAGTTGATTGTCTACTAAAAAGTAATCTATCCTCCATCCAACATTATTAGCCCTGGCTCCAAATCTTTGACTCCAAAATGTATATTTAATTTCATCAGGATACATATACCTAAAGGCATCTACTAATCCAATTTCTAATAATCCATCTAAGCCATCGATTTCTACTTGTGTATATCCAGAAGTTTTATTGTAATTAGCCTTTGGTCTAGCTAGGTCAATCTCAGAATGTGCCACATTAAAATCTCCAGTAACTATTATAGGCTTTTTATTTTGCATCTCATGTAGATAGTTGGCAAATTCCTTATCCCATTCGGATCTATAGTCTAGTCTTTTAAGGCCATTTCCACTATTTGGGACATATACATTAATCAAAATAAAATCCGCATATTCTGCCGCTATGACTCTGCCTTCAGTATCGTGCTCTTCTATACCTATGTCGTGATAGATATTAATTGCCTTTTGTTTACTAATGATAGCAACTCCAGAATATCCTTTTTTTACTGCTGAATTTGAGTAGACATGATATCCATCAGTTAAAGGGGCTAAAGCAACAGCTACTTGGTCGTCTTGTGCTTTTGTTTCTTGAAGGCAATAGATGTCAGCCTTACTTTTTGGTATTTCATTCAGTAAGTTTTTGCTAACACCAGCTCTTACACCATTCACATTCCAAGATACGATCTTCATATAATTTAGTTTTGATGCCCAAAGATAACAGATTCCCTATTAGTTATATTACCCAATCTTTTTAATCAGCAGTTTATTGGTAGAATTAAATTTAATAATAATTTATTGTTCTTAAAATTGGTGTTTCACCAAACAAATATTAGCTTTAATCGAAATATTTACTAACTAAATTTATTAAAATGGAAATTAATTTTTTAGCAATTGCAGCTGGTGCAGTAGCATTCTGGATTTTAGGAGCAATATGGTACAGTCCTGTATTGTTTTCAAAAGCATGGCAAAAAGAAGTTGGAATGTCTGATGATGACCTAAAAGGAGGCAATATGGTTATGATTTTTGGAGGTAGCCTTGTCTTAATGTTTTTGATGTGTTTTATGTTGTATTTTGTGCTGATTGGACATCAAGCAGAGGATCTTACATTTACTCATGGAGCATTTCATGGTATGCTATTAGGGACTTTAGTAGCAGCATCAGCGACTGGTATCAATTATTTATACCAAAGAAAATCATTAAAATTGTTTGCCATTGATGCAATATATCAAATCTTAGGATTAGCATTAGCTGGCGGTATAATGACATTATTATTCTAGCATATAAATAGAATTTAATAGTTATTGAAAGGAAAAGTATTTGGAAGGGATATTTTTCAAGTATATTCATTCTTTAAGCATCAATTATCCATAGTAGGTAATTGATGCTTTTTTTTTAGAAACAAAATCAATATTAACAGTTCATTGCTTACTATTAAATGTGATTATCTGCTTTTTACTTGAATATCACTTGGGTGAGCTTATGGAACTACTTATTAAGATAAAATTTATATCTAACCTTTTTAGGGTATTTAATAAGTGATCGTTTTTTGGGGCTTAAAATAGATATCGTTTAATGCCATTCGTAACCTATTGAAAACCATAGATCAATATAACCCGTATAAAAAACATTTAATAAATCTATAAAGTGTCAGCATGAAAAAAGGTATAAAAGTCATATTACAACAAAATGCCATGGCATCATTTGTGAAATGAGTGTAGTGTATTCGACCAAATACTTTTTATTTAATACAATTAAAAATAATTTTAAACCAATCTCATGTCAACAACAGACCAAAACCTTTATAAAGACAGCCGTTTTCTAGGTGCTGCCTTAATATTGGTGACATTACTCAGTTTCCTGTTAAATGCCTATCCTGGCATTTAACAGGTTTTTTCTATTTTTGTATCTTATAATCATTCATTTTGATAGAGCTCTTTAGGAAAAACATATTCATCGTATCCATAGTGATGCTTTTTTACATCTTACTCTTAAGAATAAAAACTTTTTTGGAGCCTTCATTATATGTTGTTAAGATTGAGGATGGCTACTTTAGTGAATTGTTATTTGGTCTTATTTCCTCTCCCTTATGGCAATCCATTACATCGCTATTGATAATCTTCCTACAGGCATTAATCATCAATAGGATTGGCATCAAAAACAAAATAAATAAAGAATTTGGATTACTGCCAGGAGCGATGTATGCATTGTTTGTTTGTATGATACCAACTACTTATGCACTAACCCCTTTGTTGATAGCTAATACTTTTATCATTCTATCTCTGCAAAGTATATTTACAACTTACAATAAAAAAGAAGTCTCTAAAGCTATATTTTACAGTGGCTTTTTTGCTTCTATAGCTTCCATCCTTTATTTTCCTTTCTTATACTTTTTCTTTATTACGACGATCGGTTTAATGATTATGAGATCCTTTACGTTTAGAGAGCGAATCCAACATTTGATTGGTTGGTTGATTCCATATATCTTGATTTATGTTTGGCATTTTTGGATTGATTACCCAAATATTATTATTCCTAATTACTTCACCAATCAATATGCTTTATTGAACATTGGGATGATTACCTCACTTAAAGCTGGTGTTTTTTCTATTCTAGCAGGGCTTTTAGTTTTTTATTTTTTAATAAAATATATAAGTTTTTCAAGTAAGAAAGACATCACCGTTCAGAAAAAAATTGATATATTTTATTG
>JBBKVK010000285.1:0-2725 GCA_037968395.1 Saprospiraceae bacterium
ACTTCTAGTTTAATCTAGAAGTACCTTTTTTTGTTTATTTTAGTAAGGTTCTAAGATTACAACCATCTGTCCTGTCCTCTGCCCTCTTTCTTGATATGGCGATGCACCTTCACCACTGAAAATGGATTTCATCTCAGAACAAATTTCCTTCAGAATGTCATCTATAATGCTGCTGGTGCTACAGTGCAGCAACATCAGTTGGCTAATACCACAAAGCATCAGGTCACTTTAAGCGAGTCTGGAGTTTATATTGCCAGTTTTAATAATTCTTTAGGTCAAACAGAGAATGAGCGATTTATAATCATTAAATAAAGTGTAACTTTACAAATAAACACATGGAGGTAGATTTAGGTCTACCTCCAAAATTTTCTATCATATGAAATACATATTAATATTTGCCTCAATCTTATTGACTTTTGATAGCTATGCACAAAACAAACAAGACTACAATTGGCTCTTTGGAAGAGAAGCGTCAACTGTTGACGATGATAAAGGCTACATATTTGATTTCAATAGCAATCCTGTGGGCATCAAAAAAAGAGATAATGGCATAGGGATAGAAGGGCAAAACACCTCTATATCTGACAAAGATGGCAATCTCTTATTCTACAGCAATGGCTGTGCAGTACTCAATCGTAATGGAGATGTAATGCCCAATGGGAACTACATTGCTGATACCACTTGGATTCAAAAGCTGAATAAAGACTGTAATAGAGGATATCCTGGAGGTCAAGACATACTCATATTGCCCAACCCTAATGGGAGTGATACTTATTATTTGGTCAATAAACCTTTTGTGTGTAATGGGCTTAATGTAAAAGACTCTATACCTATTTGGTATAATATCATTGATTTAGAGTTGGACAATGGGAATGGTGATTTAAAAGAGAAAAATTCGGTTTTGTATGACGGTAAAAATTGTTTAAGTAGTTTTTTGACCGCTATTCCTCATCAAAATGGAAATGATTTTTGGATTATCCAGCCATTAGTGGATGATTCCACATTTATAACTTTTTTACTAACCGAAAATGGATTTGAGAAATACCCTGATCAATATACTCACGAATTTTTTAATTTATGGCGTTCATCAGCTTCAGGAACTGCAAAATTTAACAATAGTGGCACAAAATATGCCCTTTATAATTATTATGACCAGCTGCATATATATGATTTTGATCGATTTACTGGTATCTTAAGCAATCATCAGAAAATAAATGTTTATCAAGACATCGATATTTCAGATATTCGATTTTCATCCATTGAATGGTCTCCTAATGATAGATTTATCTATACCGCATCAAGCCTAGAGCTATATCAAGTGGATACTTGGGAGGCAGATATCGAGCGAGATGGAATTCGCCTCGTAGCGGAGTGGGATGGCACCAATGATCCATTTTCCAACACCTTTTACATGATGGCCCTAGCCCCAGATTGCAAGATTTATATGTGCTCTACCAGTGGAAATAACTCTTACCATGTTATCAAAAATCCTGATGATTTGGGAGAAGATTGTAATTTTTGCCAAAGTTGCCTTCCCTTGCCAGAGCCTGCGAACTTTGGTGGCATGCCCAACTTCCCAAGATTCAGAGTAGATGCTGCCGAAAAGTGTGACAGCACCATAGATTTGGTATTGGGCTTGCCTGTATGGTATGAAGAGGATTTGGAGGTGTATCCTAATCCAAGCCATGGCATCTACACGATCACAATACCACAAGACATGACAAAAGGATTGCTTAAAGTATTTGGAATAAATGGTAAAACGATAAAATCAATCAATATATCTAACCAAAATAAAATCGATTTAGATTTAACACCATACGATGCAGGTCAATACATTATTGAGTTGTATCAAGAAAATAGTAAGGACCGAACTATTTATACTGCCAAGGTGGTTAAGATATAAGAGGTAGATTTAGATCTACCTCCATAACTTACAACAAGATGAAATATATATTAATATTAAGTTTGCTCCTATTAACTATTGTTAGCCATGCCCAACACAAACAAGATTACAATTGGCTCTTTGGAAGGGATAAATCATTCGCACCCTCCGAGACAGGCTACATTTTCGACTTTAATACGAATCCTGTGGGCATCAAAAAAAGAGACAATGGCATCGGCATCAAGGGGTATAATGCTTCCATATCTGATATAGACGGTAATCTGTTATTCTACAGCAATGGCTGTGCTGTTCTCAATCGAGATGGAGAAGTCATGCCAAATGGTCACGACATTGTAGATACTTTATGGATGCAGAAGTGGAAGGAAGACTGTAACTATGGCTATAGCGGGAGTCAAAATATACTTATCCTGCCAAATCCTGATGGGAGTGATACTTATTATTTGATCAACAAACCAAAGGTGTTCAAAGGTTTTAACATAGATTATGCTATACCTATTTGGTACAATATAATCGATCTGAATTTAGACAATGGGAGTGGTGATTTAAAAGAAAAGAATATTTTACTCTATGAAGAAAAACAATGTTTAAGTAGTTTTTTAACGGCTATTCCACATCATAATGGCAAAGACTTTTGGATCATCCAGCCATTAGTAGAAGATTCCACATTTACTACTTTTTTATTAACTGAAAATGGATTTGAGAGATACCCTGATCAAAATACCCATGCGTTTTTTACTAGATATCGTTCATCAGCTTCAGGAACTGCAAAATTTAACAATAGTGGCACAAAATATGCCCTTTATAATTATTATGACCAGCTGC
>JBBKVK010000286.1:0-5603 GCA_037968395.1 Saprospiraceae bacterium
ATTATAAATATTTTGTCATTACCTCTTTTCTTGTAATTTTGCTAGTAGTAATATATTTTTTTATCTAAATATTTGAACAGTGGCTGAAGATTATAATAAGTTTGATAATGTGCATTCAATAAAAATTAGAGCTGGAAACAGAAGAACCTATTTTTTTGATGTAAAACAAACTAAAGGGGAGGATTACTATCTATCGATTACTGAAAGTACTCGAAAGTTTAACAACGACAATATCGAGCGTCATAAGATATTTATCTACAAAGAAGATTTCAATAAATTTCTGAAATCCATGCAGGAGTCTATAGATCATATTAAAGGGTTAATGCCTGATTATGATTTTGAAGAATTTGACCGTAGAAATGCTGAATGGGAAGAAAAGAAAGCAGCAGAAGGGGAAGAAAATACTCCTCCAAAAGAATCTACGGACGATGAGATTAGTTGGTAACCTAGTAAGGTTTTCTTAATTGTCAATATATTTTAAACTTAATCCTTTCGCAACTGTAAGGTTATAATAAACTTACTTCAATTGGATAATAATTTAGACAAGGCTATTCTTAATACCTCATTAAATGGGGCAAGATCATTAATAGTATTATTTTTAAGCGTAGGCTTTCTGGGTATCGGTATGCTTAAACTGGTTTCTATGCCAGATATCATCAATTATTTCAAGGCATGGGATTTACCAATATGGTCAATGTATCTCATTGGTGGTATTGAGTTGATTTTATCTGTTGCAGTATTTTACCTACCCACTCGTCAGAACGCTCTGATAGGTATACTTATACTTATGTTAGGAGCAACACTGCTCCATTTAGTAAACAAAGAGTACAATTATTTAATTGGTCCAGCATTCATCACCACTGTGAGTGTTGTGCTATATTTGATAGAAGATAAATTAAAAAAATAGTATGAGTAAATCCTTAGACCAAATCTTAGAATTAGAGGTCATTTATGATGGATTATATAAAGGAGATTCCTACGAAATAGGGAGTAAACATGTCTTTGGGGGTCATGTTTTAGGGCAAGCTCTTTGGGCTGCTAGATATACTGTTCCCGAAGATAGATTATTACACTCAATGCATTCTTATTTTATACTACCTGGAGATAAGACCGAACCATTATTTTATCATGTAGAGAATGTTCGTGATGGTGGAAGTTTTAATACTAGAAGAATCCGTTGTTCTCAAAAGGGACAAGATATATTCATCTTATCTGCATCCTATCAAAAAGAGGAAAAAGGACTAGAACATCAAAAAGCTGCGCCAGAAGTAGTATCCCCGGATGAAATGGTGAGTATGGATGATCTTAAAAAAATGGTCATGGAGACTCAACCTCCAGAAATGAAAAAATACCTTGGAGAAGAATGGCCAGTGGATGTAAGGATATCTTTAGACGACTTGTCTTTACCTGGCATAAAGAAAGAACCTCTTAGAAAGGTCTGGATGAAACTCAAAACTCCAGTTAACCAAGGATCAGAAGTGCAGAAGTGTATGTTGGCATATGCATCGGACTTTAATTTGTTAACGACTACATTGATGCCTCACGGTATCATGTTACCCTCTAAAGGATTGATGATGGCCAGTTTGGATCATGCCATGTGGTTTCACCATACCATAGACTTTAATGACTGGCTGCTCTATGAAGTGACTAGTCCCAAAGCTGAAAATGCAAGAGGGTTGTGTTTAGGCCATGTTTACAATACCGACGGACTAATGGTAGCCACCGTAGCTCAAGAAGGATTAGTCAGGTACAATTCCAAAAGGTGAGTTGGATATTAAATGCTGAAAGCAAAAAACAAAAAAAGCGACCAAGTCTTAAACTAGATCGCTTTTTTTATTGTTTTTCATTTTGAATCAACGAATGTAATTTTTTACATTTTTACCAACTGTGAAGTTTCATTACCATATCTAATATAGTATACACCATTTGGTATATTCCTAATATCTATTTGCTTAGAAACTTTTCCAGATTGGAATGTCTTACCATCTACTGAGTAAATCATATAGTTTTCATTTTCCATTTCTCCTTCAAAATGAATCATGTTTTCTGCAGCAGTGGGGTAGAATTTTAATTTGCTGCCTTCTACAGTAACACTTACTGGTCCAAAAGTCTCAGATCTGCCATCATAATCTACTTGTCTTAATTGGTAGTAATGAGTTCCTGGCTTTACATTTTGGTGATCATATGAATAAGTTACATTTTCAGTTGCGTTGCCATTACCTAATTCTTTACCGATTGTTACATAAGATCTTGCATCTGTAGAGTGTAAGATTTCAAAATGCGAGTTGTTGATCTCTGTTGCGGTTTCCCAGTTTAAGGTATTTGTGTTGTTATCGTTTGTTGCATTTATTTGATTAAACTTAACGGGTAATGCTACATCTCCTGTTAAAAGAACATTTCTAAACCTTTTTTGTGAAGCACTATTTGTTCTTATAAATCGAATTTTGACAGTTGTTCCAGTAGGAGTAATTGCCGTAGGGCCAGAGGTCATATATGTCGAATTAATTGGCGTTGGAGAGTTATATGTTTGAGCAGTCCATGTGGCACCATTGTCGTTAGAAACTTCAACAGTGATCGGGCCATCTCCACCAGTACCAAATTTGGCAACATCAAATGTTAGCATTACATTGGTATATCCTGATAGGTTAATAGTGCTAGTTGTAATATGGGAATCAGTTGAAGTAAAATGGGCATATCCTCCAGCTGAAGTAGCATATGTTATATTGTTATCTGTCCAACCAGCAACACCTGATCCACTGGTTAAGGGTTCATCAATAATATTTACACTGAAACCAATGTAGGGTAATAAAAATAGTATAAAAGTAAAAATTTTCATAATTGAAAGTTTTGGTTCGAAATTGAGGCCCAATATTATGACTTTAATAGTAAACTTTAACTTAAAGTGAAGGGATTTTTTATGTTTATTTTAGTAAAAGGAAAGACATTGTGATTAAATGCTAATTAATAGGTAGTAATAGTTGTATATTAAAATAAAAATATGTATTAAAATGATTCATAAAGTATTATCAAACTGAAATCATTGATAATTTAGCCCTTGTTTAAGTCACTTTTATCTAACCAATGCCACATCTTGGAGCATAGTCAATTGTGGGCCATAACATTTTTTGATATTTTCTGGAGTGAAAGTAACTGTTGTATCTCCATAAGCAATGAGTCGTTGATTTATGAGGATTACTTTAGAAAAATATTCTTCTACTGTTGATAAATCATGGTGTACGACGAGTAGAGTTTTTCCTTGCCCAGCTAATTTTTTCATCGTGGCAATGATCTTTTCTTCTGTGATGATATCTACGCCCACAAATGGTTCGTCCATCAATAATATGTCTGATTGTTGTGCCAATGCCCTGGCTATAAATACCCTCTGTTGTTGTCCTCCCGAAAGTTGCCCAATTTGCCTATCAGCTAGATCGACGATGTCTAACTCTTCAAGCGCTTCCATTGCTATTTGCTTGTCTTCTTTATTGATCCTAGTGAATAACTTTTTATGTGGATATCTGCCCATTAGTGTGATATCCATCACAGTAGCAGGAAAAGTCCAATCTACCTCATCTTTTTGTGGAATATAGGCTATCTTTTTTCTTATGTCTTTGATGTCCATGTTTAGTACCTTAATTTCACCAGCGTTTAAATCTATAAGCCCGAGAATGGATTTAAATAATGTGGATTTACCAGCTCCATTAGGACCGACTAGTCCGTAGATGTGGCCTTTTATGATGTCTAAATAGATATTGGTAAGTACTCTTTTATTACCATAAGATATACTTAACCCAGAAATTTCTATTGCTTTATTATTTTCCATTATCTGTTCATTTTTTTAACCATAAAGAGAAGGCTTCCAATCATTATTAAAGCAATGATACCATAGGCAAGAAACGAATTGATTTTACTATCTTTATCTATTTTGGTGCCACTAGTGCCTTTAGACGACAATGCTTTTACGATGGTATCGGTATTGGATTTGAGCATGTCATAGTATGTAGGCCCAGCACTATCTGCATCACCTACAGAATCAGCAAAAAGCTCTCCTCCTATAAGGATGTTGTTATCTTTTGCGATTTGTTGTATCATCTTTGGGTTGATAGTTGATTCAATAAAAATGGCTGGGACCTTATGTTTTTTAATGGCATCAGTTACCCTCAGTATGTCAGAGGTCTGTGCATCTGCTTCTGTCGATATACCCATGATAGCATTGTTGACAATATTATACCTTTTACCATAATAGGAGAAAGCGTCATGTGAAGTAATTAATACTCTTTGTTCTTTAGGTATTCGATTAATAGCAGTTTCGATATATTTGTCAAGCCCTTCTAGTTTGGTCTTATAGGTTAAATAATTTTCTATGTAGAATGATGCATTGGAAGGATCTGCATCGACTAGGGCATCTTTGATATTTTTTATATAAATTAGACCATTACTTGCATCCATCCAAGCATGAGGATCTACTGAGTTTTTATATTTTTCTGAAGCAATCGGTTCTATGCCTTTAGTAATGAGTACAGTTTTTCCTTTCGTGCCAGAGTTTTCGATGACTTCATTGATCCATCCTTCAAAGGTCATCCCATTGACCAAAATTAGATTTGCATTTTGAACCAATGTAGCGTCGCTAGGAGTTGGTTCGTAAATGTGGGGATCACCACCAATAGGGACTAATGCCACATTTTCTACTTTATCATAAGCTATATGATACACCATGTCTCTAAAAATAGATGCCGAAGTCACTACTTTTAGCTTTTGTGAATTAATAAACGCAAAAGGGATAATGGTTAATAAGACAATTAAATAGTTTAATTTTTTATGGTTCATCATATTCTTTTCATTAATAAATTTTGAGCTGTATCGTGGCTAATTGTTGTGGCATCTCTGTTGTTAATTACGATTTTCATAGATTTGTCATACTCAGTAATTTCCTTGATATGGATGGTTGTTCCGATTTTAATTTTTAATCCATTCAGATATTTTAGAAAGGCTTTTTCTTGTGTCCTTACACCGACCAAGGAAGCTTCATGACCAGTCGTCAGATCCGAAAGTTGAAACTGATTTCTAATGGTAAATTTTCCTTCAGCATTAGGAATTGGATCTCCGTGGGGGTCAAATTTAGGATAATCCAAGTAGGCATCTAATCTAGCTTCAAGTTCGTCAGATTGTATGTGTTCTAGTTCCTCTGCAATGTCATGTACTTGATCCCAGCTAAATCTAAGTTTGTCTACTAAAAAGACCTCCCACAGCCTATGTCGACGAATCAAATTGGTTGCCATTCGACTTCCTTTTGGGGTCAAACTCACGCCCTTGTATTTCTCATAGTGAATTAGGTCCTTGTCTGAAAGTTTTCTTAACATATCAGAGACAGAGGCAGGGGTAGTGCTTAGTTGTTTAGAAAGGGCATTAGTTGAAGCAGATTTTTTTTCTTTTTCAGATACTTTAAATATTGCCTTTAAATAATTTTCTTCTGTGATTGTCAACGAAAAAGCCATAAAACATTAATCTTTAGAGTGTAAAAATAATAAATTTAGACTAATCTAAAAAATATTTATGAGTATTTATTTTCTAGGTGCTTATTTATTGGAATGCAGTTTAAGAACGAC
>JBBKVK010000287.1:0-49435 GCA_037968395.1 Saprospiraceae bacterium
ATTTAAAACATCTTGAATACATTAAATATTTATATAAATAAAAAATAAATCTCTCTATAGTTGTAATTTCAAACTTTTTGTACCTTTAACCAATATAACCATAATTATGAGTTAAATTATATGTGTTATCTTATTATTGTTCACTATTATTTAATCGCCTTAGATGAAAATAGTTAAAGCCTTATTTCTTTCAATTATATTGATAACTTTTGTTACTCAAAGTTATACACAAATTGAAGGAAAAATAATTGACGCTAACAATGGCGATCCATTAATTGGCGCTAATGTACTTGTCACTGGCACATATAATGGCACTGTTACTGATTTTGATGGATATTACTCTCTTGAATATGAGGGTACTTTCCCTGTTAGTCTTGAGTTTAGTTATTTAGGATACAATTCCGATACAATAGTTTTAGAATCTAACCAAAAACTAATTGTCAAGCTTTCGGAACAAACACAAATAATTGCTGGTGTTGAGGTCGTTGGGCAAAGAATATCGGATAAACAAAAAGCAGCTCCCTTGACAGTAGAATCTCTTGATGCTTTAGCCATTAAAGCCACGGCATCTAACGATTTCTATAGTGGGTTAGGCTCATTAAAAGGAGTTGACTTAACTACAGCCAGCCTTGGTTTCACAGTTGTTAATACTAGAGGATTTAATAGTACCAGTCCTGTAAGAAGTTTACAAATTATTGATGGAGTTGATAATCAATCACCTGGATTAAATTTTTCACTGGGTAATTTCTTAGGAGCATCTGAACTAGATATTCAAAAAGTAGACTTAGTAGTAGGTGCTAGTTCTGCCTTTTATGGGCCAAATGCTTTTAACGGAGTTATCAGTATGGAAACGAAAGATCCTTTTTTCAATAAAGGTTTGTCAGCTTCGCTTAAATATGCAGAAAGAAACTTATTCAATACCGCTATAAGATATGCCAATACATTTAAAAATAAAGAAGGGAAGGATTACTTTGGCTACAAAATAAACTTTTCTTATCTAAGAGCAGATGATTGGGTAGCAGATAATTATGACGCTATTACTGACTATGATGGTAACAGAGTATTTGAAGCTAACGAAAACCCAGGTGGAACAAATGCCGTAAATATTTATGGAGATGAATACCAAGGAAGCTTTGCTTCACTATATGACGCTAGAGCAGGTCTTAATTCATTTAATCGTAGAGGCTATAAAGAAAAAGATTTAGTAGATTATAATACCGAAAACTTAAAAGCAGGTGTTGCATTGCATTTTAGGACTAATCCTGATAAGGGATATGAATCGCCTGAAATCTTGATTACTTCAAATTTCGGTTATGGGACAACAGTATATCAAGGCGATAATAGATTTAGCCTTAGAGGTATCCAGTTTTATCAACAGAAAGTAGAATTTAGAAAGAAAGATAAATTTTTCATAAGGGCTTATGCCACTAATGAAGATGCTGGAAATTCATATGACCCATATTTCACTGCATTAAAACTGCAGGAGAGGGCAAATAATAATGAAAATTGGGTAAACAATTATACTTCATGGTGGTCTAAGAATAATTTAGGTAGCATCTTCAAAAAAATGAAAGCATTAGGATACCCACAAGAAACAACAGAAGACCAAATAGCCTGGCAAAGAGAATACTCTGATTCGTTGTCTTATTGGCATAATCTAGCTGCTCAATATGCTGATTCAGGTTTGGGCTTACAATCTGAAGGCGCTTTTTTACAACCAGGAACTCCAGAATTTCAGGCAGCTTTTGATGAGATTACTTCTCGGAAAAACAATGGTGCTGAAAATGGTACTCGTTTTTTTGACAAATCTGCACTATACCATGCACATGGAGAATACAAGTTTGAGACAGACTTTTTTAAGGAATTAGTAGCTGGAGCAAGTACTAGATTATATAAACCAAATACTGAAGGCACAATTTTTAGTGACTCAATAAGTAGAATAAGTAATTCAGAGTTTGGCATTTATGGGGGAGCATCAAAGGCAATTAATGATTTTACTCTTTCCGCAGCACTTAGAGTAGACAAAAATCAAAATTTCAACGCACTTGTTAGTCCAGCTGCTTCTATGGTATATAACCCCTCTAAAAATAATTACCTAAGGCTTTCATTTTCATCAGCAATAAGGAATCCAACCTTATCAGATCAATACCTTGATTTAGAGGTAGGACCTGCAAAACTGATTGGCAACTTATCAGGTTTTGATGATCTTGTTACATTTGAATCATTTAATGTGTGGCGAAGTGACATTACAAAACCCTTAATAAAAAGAAAAATAGATCCTATAAGACCAGAAAAAGTAAAAACTATGGAAATTGGATACCGTACTTCATTATTTGACAATTTGTTTTTAGATGCAAGTTATTATTTCAACATTTATAATGATTTTATTGGCTATCAAGTAGGAATGAATATTCCTTTTGATACTACTTTTTTACTGGGCAATCCTATTTTAATTCCAAGATTTAATGACATTCAAGTATATAGAGTTGCAGCAAATTCAAGTGATATAGTTACCTCTCAAGGGTTTGCTATAGGATTTAACTATTACTTTGGCAAGTACTATTCTTTTAATGGAAATTATAGTTATAATGCTTTAAATACTAAAAGCGACGACCCAATTGTACCTGCATTTAATACTCCAAAACATAAGTACAACCTTAGTGTAACATCCAGGGATATACCAATTGGTGGACAAAATAAACTAGGGTTTAATGTTAATTATAAATGGATTCAAGGTTTTATATTTGAAGGATCTCCGCAGTTTACAGGTTTTATACCTTCATATGATCTTTTAGATGCACAAGTAAGCTATACTTTAACAAAAATAAATACAACATTTAAAATAGGAGCTTCAAACGTTCTTAATAATAAACAATTTCAAACATATGGAGGGCCACGTATAGGCAGAATGGCTTATATTTCAGCTACATATGATTTTAAGGAAAAAATTTAGTAATCACTTTTTAAACAACTTTACATATGCAAAATTTTACACGACTATTTGTTTTAATTTTACTTTGTGCTATCACAACATCATTAGATGCACAGAGAAGGTATTTAGACCCAATATTTGATGAAGTAGAAGTATCAAATATTACTCCTGTAGCAACAAATTACACCATTTTGCCATGGTTATTTGCAGCGTTAGCAGGTCAACCAGGACACACTCAAAGACAACCACTTGTTACACAATTTTACACACCTAAGGGAGATACTGAGACCAATCGACCATTAGTAGTTTACATTCACACAGGAAATTTCTTTCCTTTTCCTCAAAATGGTTCTTGCGGAGGGACTATGAGAGATTCTAGTAATATTGAGATAGCTACTAGACTTGCTAAAATGGGTTACGTTGTAGCTGTGGTAAATTACAGACAAGGCTGGAATCCTTTTGATCCACAAGAGTTAGTTAGAAGATTTTTCTTGATTAATGCTGCTTATAGAGGAGCTCAGGATATGAAGACTTATGTAAGATACTTCAGAAGAAGTGTCAAAGATCTTGGAAATCCACATGGAATTGATCCAGATAAAATTACATTGTGGGGACAAGGCACTGGAGGATATCTTTCATTGGCCTCAGCATATTTAAATCAGTATTCAGAAATATTAACAACCTCTGATCCTGATAAATTTATGCTACCTACAAGTGCCACTACAAAAATACCTATGGTAATTGAAGCTTACAATGGTAAACTAGAAGCAAACGGACCTACTACTGTGGTAGATGCGATGTATAATGCAATTTCTAAATTACCTGTTGGTGACACGCTTTGTGTTTCGAATCATGTAAACTATGCTGATGGATCTCCAATATCTTCAAACTTTGCACTTGCTGTAAACGCAGGTGGAGCATTAGGAGATTCAACTTGGATTAATGCTGGAGAGGTTCCAATAATTTCTTACCATAATCCATCTGATGCGTTTGCACCATATAATACAGATATCCTTAATGTTCCAACAGCTGTAGGACCTCAGCCAGTTGTGGAAGTAAGTGGATCTTATGATGTACAAAGTATAGCTAGAAGGTTAGGTGTAAATGATATTTTTAATACAATTCCAGTAGGAGCAGATCCATATGGAGATATTAAAAACATTGATGGGTTAAATGCATTGTGTGCTTTTTCTAATACACCAAACAATGACACATCTGCCCCATGGGAATGGACTGATACAACTAATGTGAATTTAATGGCAATGAACTGTAATGCGAACGGCTTAATAGCTAGAACTTACATTGATACCATTGTAGGGTACTTTGCTCCAAGAGCATGTGTTGCATTAGGATTAAATTGTGACTTTAAAGTTAGCGTAGATGACTTAAATGATTTAGATGTAAAATTAGTAATGGCTCCTAATCCTGCATCAGAAGCAATTACATTTAGTACTTCTTTTGAGACACCAATCCAAGGCTTTAAAGTGTATAATTTAAGTGGAACATTGCTTGCAAATACTACAAATATAAACAGTTCGAAACATACTCTGCAGAGAGGCAATATGAATAACGGAGTTTATATAGTACAGCTACAGTTTGAAAAAGGTATTCTTACTAAACGTATAATCTTCAATTAAGGAGATATAAGACGAAACAATACGAAAACCAACGTACTCGTTTTAAGCCTCGCTCTTCACAGAGTGGGGCTTTTTTTTATAAACCCGCATTATGCGTTACAAAATCCCCGCCTGCCGAAGTCTTGTACGGCGGGCAGGTATTGCAGACCGAAACACTTTCAAAGTAAGTCGTGTTAATCCCTTTTCTTTCTTCATAGTTCGACAAGCTCACCACAAAGTAATAGTGGCAACTAACGCAGAGCGTCACAGGTTATGATTCAGTCAGTAAAACTGCTTATTTTCCCTGCCTGTCCAGCAGGCAGGTTGGTTTTTCAACCCTTGCTGCATATAGCGTCACAGGCTATGACAAAGTTCTAATACTTAAAGAGGGGTAAATTAAATGATATAGTCAATAAATTTAAATATTAAGATTTTATTAAAAGTATGCTTACATAGATTTTATTAAATTTGTGATCTAAACAAATTAAAAGAATCTTACATATGCATACATCAGTTGATATTGAAGCATTAAACCAACAAATTCACTTAGACAGTGCTTTTATAGAAGACCTGAAAGCAGAATGTGCCAAGGTCATAGTTGGCCAAGATATTATGATTGAAAGGTTACTAATAGGTTTATTAACCAAAGGTCATATTCTACTTGAAGGATTACCCGGACTGGCAAAAACTTTAAGCATTAAAACTTTAGCATCTGCTATCAATGCACAGTTCAACAGGATTCAGTTCACTCCTGATCTACTGCCTGCAGATATACTGGGTACAATGATATTTAATCCTTCTAAAAACGATTTTACCGTTAGAAAAGGCCCAATATTTGCCAACTTTATATTAGCTGACGAAATCAACAGAGCTCCAGCAAAAGTGCAGAGTGCACTGCTAGAAGCCATGCAAGAAAAGCAAGTAACTATTGGAAAAGAAACTTTTATTCTTGAAGAACCATTTTTAGTACTTGCGACTCAAAACCCAATAGAGCAAGAAGGTACCTATACCCTACCTGAAGCTCAGATGGATAGGTTTATGTTGAAAGTTAACATTGGATATCCAAGTAAGGAAGAAGAAAGATCTATCATAAGAAAAGTGCTTAATGGAGAAACTGAACAAAAGGTAAATCCTATAATAGATCCTACTACCATACTTAAAGCAAGAGAATCTGTCAAGAAAATATACATGGATGAAAAGATTGAGTCTTACATCTTAGATATAATATTTGCCACAAGGAATCCAAGTGAATATGGGTTGGAAGATCTAGCGCCATTAATCAGCTATGGGGGTTCTCCAAGGGCATCTATAAATTTAGCATTAGCAGCTAAAGCCTATGCATTTTTACAAAGAAGAGGGTATGTCATTCCTGAAGATGTAAGAAGCATCTGCAAGGATGTGATGAGACATCGAATAGGTATTACCTATGAGGCGGAAGCTGAAAATATATTTCAAGAAGACATTATTACAAAAATACTCAATAACATTCAAGTACCTTAAAATAACCATCCAATATGAATACAATTAAACGATGGTTGACTGTTATATTTACTTTAGGTTATTTCAATCTGTCATTTTGCCAATTAGCTGAACTTAAGACAGCAACCACAATTCAATATGGTGTAATGGATTCTCCATTTACCTGGGAGAAGCAAATGGTAGGCAAATTAGATGATGTATTTGATATTCATCTTTTTTTGGTGACGGATACCAAAAGTTATCATGGCGCTTATCAAATAACCCAATCAAAAGAAATTAGATATCTTGAAGGAGAATACAATGGGGTATTAATTACTTTATTCGAATACAATGAAGAAGGTACGTTGACAGGAGTAATTACGGGTGATTTAAATGATTACATATTTTATGGTATTCGGACAGATAGAAATAATACCGAAGAAGTTTCCTTTGTAGTATACAGCACCAATTATGAACTTAATGAAGATATTGGATCAAATTGGGTTAGGTCATTTATGGATAATAAGAACTATGTACAAATTGAAAAATTTAATGATAATTATACAGCGAAATGTGATTTTGATGGTAACCTAATTAATTCAGTACTAGAATGTATAGACAATGGCTGTAAGAAATTTAAACAATCTGAATGGTCAGAAGAGGAAGAATCAAGCATTCTTAAATTGATGATTTTAGAAAATGCAGTTTCTATAAATAATCAAGATTCAATTAATATAAATCTACCATTAACTAATCTTATACGCCATAAAACCAAAAATTGGCCATTAGGGGCCGCGACCTCTTATGAAGTTATCCCTGACTTTCAAAATCCAAAACTTACTAAATCTTGGACTAAACTTATTAAGGATCATTTTGGAGAGTTATTAACAAAAGTCGCTTCAAATAATTATGAAAGCAGTCTTGATGTTATTCCAGATTACCTCTCTGCCTCATATTACTCTGGTATTATTAGGTTCCAAGATAATCAATCTGCTGATCTTAAAGAAGTAGGGTTTCTTATTGATTTTAATAAAAATAGAGTTCAAGAGCTAACTTCATTATTTCCAAAAGGTTATAATTTAACATCAATTATAAAGCGATCTATTAAGGATATGGAAGAAGTTGAAAGCGATAGCTATATGCCTTCTCTAAATGAGTTTGATATCTTTAGTGTGGATAAGAACAACTTAATTGTCAGATCCCGAATGAGCCTAATTTATGGCCAAACTATTCTAACTATACCTTTAAGTAATTTACCATTTAAAATAATAAAGTAAATGGACACACAAGAGCTGATTAAGAAGGTTAGAAAAATTGAAATCAAAACCAGGGGACTTAGTAAACAATTGTTTTCTGGAGATTATAGCTCTGCTTTTAAAGGCAGAGGAATGTCTTTTTCTGAAGTTAGAGAATATAGTTACGGTGATGATGTTAGGAATATAGATTGGAATGTTACGGCTCGAACAGGCAGCCCGCATATAAAGGTTTTTGAAGAGGAAAGAGAACTTACCGTTATGCTTCTTATCGATGTCAGCAAATCCCAATCTTTTGGAACATCATCAGCATTCAAAAAAGACATAATCGCTGAGATTTCCGCAGTTTTAGCGTTTTCAGCTATCAACAATAATGATAAAGTCGGAGCAATCTTTTTTTCTGATGAAATTGAAGTTTATTTACCCCCAAAAAAAGGAAAAACCAATATCTTACGTATCATTAGAGAAGTTATACAAATTGAGCCAAAAGGGAAAGCTACTTCAGTGGAAGTTGCTTTAGAGTACCTTAACAGGGTACAGAAAAAGAAAAGCATTGTTTTTGTATTGTCTGATTTTATCTGCCCAAATTTTGAGACTTCGCTTAGCATATCTAGCAGGAGGCATGATGTAATTAGCATTAACATATTTGATGAAAGAGAAGGAGTACTGCCGAACATTGGATTAGTCAGAGTAAAAGATCTAGAACAAGATACCTCAACTATCATTGATACTGGGAATGCTAATATTAGAGCACAATACACAAATCAGTGGCAAGACAAACAAGATCTATTAAAAACAACTATGAGAAAGTATGGAATTGACAAAATAGACATCAAGGTTGAAGAAGATTATGTAAAAGCTTTGATTGGCTTCTTTAAAAAGAGGGTATGAGCAGAATTTTAAATATACTTTTTATAGGGTTAATAACCGCAGGGAGCTTAGTTGGGCAATCTCCAATGATTACAAGCAAGCTGGATAAGGATTCAATGTATATAGGAGAGTCCGTAAATTACACATTTCATATAAAGGAGCAAATTAATTTACCTGGTGCAAAATTGATACTAAACCTATCAAATGTAGAAAACTTAGCATATTCACAAGATACCAATAGCCTTGAAAAAATTGCAGATATAGAAGTTCTAAATGCATTCGAATTAGAAAAATATAGAAATGAGAAAAATATAGAAATTCCTATTAATGATATCAATAAAAACAAATTCCCATTTAAGGTCACTGTAAATTTGGGTATCTATTCTATAGGAGCATTTCACTTTCCTCCTCCACTTCTAATTGGATCAAAAGGGGATACATTATTTAGAAACAATGGATCTTTTTTATTTGTAAACCCACCAGATGGATTTGGGCAAGATTCTACAAAAGTAATCAACCCTATTAAGCCTATCATAGAGATCCCAAATACTTGGAGAGACTACTTATGGATACTTTGGACTTTAATAGGAGTTATACTAGCTATCTTTACTATATGGTATTTTATGAAAAGGAAGTCAAAATCAGAAGAAGAAAAAGAGGAAGTATTTATACCAACTATTAAAGAGCCGGCACATATCATTGCAATAAGAAAACTTGAAATATTAGATAAAACTGAGATATGGAAAGAAGGCAAAATTAAAGAATATCAATCTGAATTAACTAATATTATAAGAGAATACTTAGAAGGGAGGTATCAAATCAATGCTTTAGAAATGACTTCAACTGAAATAGTAATAGCCATAGATAAAGAAGCATCTATGAAAGGTCAATCAGAAAAACTTAGAAATATTTTAACTGTGGCCGATTTAGTTAAATTTGCAAAGGCAGAGCCTTCTGATGATATCCACAAGCAGTTTTTGAATATTGCTGTCCAATTTGTAAATCAAACAAAACGAGATAGTAATGTGGACTAATATAAATTTTGTCAATCCTTGGGTTTTATTACTAATTCCGCTATTTCTGATTAGTTGGTATTGGGTTAATAAAAAGTCTAAAAGCAGTGTAAAATTCCTACATATACCATCAATTGAAGGCATTAATTTTGATAAAAGCTGGAAAGAAAGACTGCTTTTTTTGCTTCCTTTAACAGCGATTGCTTCTATAATATTTTTAATAATAGCTTTAGCACGACCTCAAAAGACTTTAGATGAGGAGATAAGAAAAGCTGATGGCATTGATATTGTTATTGCGATGGATATTTCTAGCTCTATGCTATCGAGAGACTTTAAACCAGATCGATTAGCTGTAGCAAAACTCGTAGCAGAAGAATTTGTTGATAAAAGGGAGTTTGATAGAATAGGATTGGTAGTGTTTTCAGGAGAAAGTTTTACACAATGCCCTGTGACTACAGATCATGAAATAGTTAAAGACTTTATAAGAAACTTAAATATAGGATTTTTAGAAAGCGGTACTGCTATTGGAATGGGAATTGCAACTGCAGTCAATAGGCTAAAAGACAGTGAATCTAAGTCCAAAATAATCATATTAATGACAGATGGTGAAAACAATTCGGGATATATTGATCCTGAAACTGCCGCAGAATTAGCTAAAGAAATTGGCGTAAAACTATATTGCATAGGCATCGGTAGTGAAGGAATGGCCCTTGGGCCAGTTGGACTCCCGAATAAAAGAGGTGAATATAATTTTTATCCTATACAAGTAAATATTGATGAAGCTCTGCTCAAAAATATATCTAAAGAAACAGGAGGTAAATATTTTAGAGCATTAGATGCTAATAGCCTTTTGAATATCTACAATGAGATCGATAGACTTGAGAAAACTGAAATTGAATCTACAGTTTTCAAGAAGTATAAAGAACTCTTTCGTTTATACTTATCACTTGGGATAGGGCTGCTTATCATACATCTAATGTTAAAGTTCACCATTTTAAAAGTAGGACCTTAATATGTTTAAAATAGAATATTTGCCATACATCTTTGGTCTTATCATTGTACCAATATTAGGATTTCTTATCTATTTAGCCTTAAAAAGAAATCAAAACCAATTAAAAAAATTGGGTGATTTAGACTTAATTAAATCACTAATTCCAGGATATTCTGATAGAAAATTTTGGATTAAGAATGGGCTAATATTAGGAGGAATTACATTACTCATCGTATCTGGCACAAATCCACAATGGGGAACTAAAAGAGAAAATGTAAAGACTCAAAGCTCAGATATTTTTATTGCCCTTGACATATCTAGCAGTATGATGGCTGAGGACATTGCCCCTAGTAGAATGGAAAGAGCAAAAAGATTTGCACAAGAGTTGATTAAAAACCTAAGAGGAAATAGAATCGGATTAGTTTACTTTGCTGGAGGTGCTTATGTGCAGATGCCGTTAAGTAATGACTATGCAGCGGCAGAACTCATGGTTAAGTCAGCCTCTCCATCTCAAGCTGGCACACAAGGCACCAATATTGGAGAAGCTATAAAGATTGTTGAAGGGGCCTATCAAGAAGACAAACCCAATCAAAGAGCAATGATTATTATTACTGATGGAGAAGATCATGATGAAGAAGCAATCAACCTAGTAAATGAAGCGAAGCAAAATGGTCTTTTAATATATACTATTGGAGTTGGTACGGAATCAGGAGCCCCTATTCCTATTGTCTATAACGGAAGAAGAGCTAACAAAACTGATGAAGCAGGAAATCCTATTATCACTAAACTCAACATAGACCTTATCAACAACCTAGCCTCTGCGGGTGGCGGTAAACCATTTTTAATCAATCAAGGCAAAGAAGCAATTTCAAGAATCGTAGAAGATATTGACAAACTAGAAAAAAGAGAAGTCCAGCAACAATCTTTTACAGAATACAACAGTTATTTTCAATACTTTCTATTCCCTGGAATTTGCATGGTAATATTTGGATTATTTCTACCTGGAATCGATAAAATTAATGAATAAGATAAATCAAAATAAATTGTCTGGGATGTTAATAAAAGTGAATTTAATCTATTTTATAATACTTTCTATTTTAATAGGAACAAATACCTTATCAGCTCAATCAAATGACAAGAGTATTAAGAAGGGGAACAAAGCTTATGAAAAATCTGAATTCCAAAAAGCAGAAGAAGAATATAGAAAATCTGTTGTAGAATCTAACAGTCCGATAGCCAACTACAACTTAGGAAACACTTTATATCAACAAGAGAAATATGAAGAAGCTAAACAAGCTTTTGAATCTTCTGTAAATGGGCTAAAAGAAGATCAAAAAGGAAGTGCCTATTATAATCTAGGTAATTCAGAGTTTCAAGCTCAAAAATTCGAAGAAAGTGTAAAAGCTTATAAAGAAGCATTAAAAAGAAATCCAAATGACAAAGAAGCTGCAGAAAACTTACTAACTGCCAAACTGATGAGACAACAACAACAACAACAACAACAACAACAACAACAAGAGCAGCAACAAAACCAAGAACAAGAAAAACAAACCGAGCAACAACAAAAAGATCAAGAAAAAGAGGATCAAAATCAACAGCAGCAGCAGAATCAAAATCAAGAAAAACAAGATCAAGAAAAGGACGAAAAGCAACAGTCTGAAGAAAAAAAAGAAATGAGTAGAGAAGAAGCAGAAAGTCTGCTCCAAGTTGCAGAAAATGAGGAACAAAAAGTCCAAGAAAAACTTAGAAAAGCAACTTCGAACAATAAAAAACCAATAAAAGATTGGTAACTTTACTAATCTAAAACAGTAAAAACCTTATAGTTAAGATTCTTAATGGCACCAACCAACATAATACATACTGAATAGATACATTTAAGTGCTACCAATAGTAATTCTGATGTTATTTTCCTTCATCAGGCGGAATAATACCAGTTTCTTTACCTATAAACTCAGCTAATTGCTGAACAGCACCTGCAAGTTTGGCATTTTGAGTGGATCTATAGTATGTATCACCAAGAGCTTTCAAAGTTTGAAACATAAATCGATCCATTTCCACAACTTGCATTTCATCAGTCCAAAGATCAATCTTAAAGGTATCCTTATGATCTTTATCAAAAAGTGACAACAACATACCCTTTACTTCAGATTTACCTTTACCACTAGGATTATCTGTAGCCTCCCACATGATTTTGGAAGGGTGTTGATCTTCGTTCAATTCTATTTCAATAATAATTTCTGATTTCTTTGTCATTTTTGCGAATTTGAATGCAAAGATAGATTTCTAATAAACAATGCCAAGTATATCGTAGATCATCATCATATTAAATATTTATTATTATACTTAAGTAGGTTTCACAAAGTGCTTTTCAACAACTCAAGAAGACATGGTGTACCATTAGCCTATGAACTATATATAAATAATACCAATAATTTATACCTTTGATTGATGTTAAAATATATTTCATTAATACTTTTCATACTAACCATACAGCCAATCGATGCTCAATCTGATTGGGAAAACAATTATAATAACATTCTAAAAGAGATAGTTAATGAAGGCAAAGTAGACTATTTAAAAGCTAGATCGAAAGAATTAGATATCAATAGACTTTATGACACCCTTACGATTGACCAATCTAATAATAATCAAAAAGTAGCTGACCTAATTAATGCATACAACTTAATAGTCATCAAGACAATTATCGCCCACTATCCAATTAATTCAGTTCAATCCATTTCGGGATTCTTTAAGAAAAAGCACCAGATAGGGAATGAGAAGTTAAGCCTTGATGAAATAGAAGAAAAAATAATCTACATTAAAAAAGACGGGAGAATACATTTTGCTCTTGTTTGTGGAGCACAAGATTGCCCTCCTCTTGCTAGGGTTGCATACAGAGGAGAGACTCTTGAAAATCAGTTGAGTTTACAAACAAAGCAAAGTTTAGTATTAGACAATATTTTCTTTGTATTTGAAGAATCCACAACCCTACTCGTATCTAAGCTTTTCCAATGGCACCAAGATGATTTTGGCAATTTGTCAATATTTTGGAACCAATATACAGGGAATGATTACCCCGCCTATAGCATCAAATATGCCGATTATAATTGGAGTCTTAATGACATTTCTAAACCAGAAAGCCTACTTATTTTAACAAACCAATCAAACTCAAATATAAATAGTTCCGTATTAAAGGGGCAAAAACCAATAGTAAAGAGATATTTCGCTTCAAATCTTTATACTAAAGGAGAATATGAAGTTAATGTATTTAATAATTATTATTCTCAAACAGACCCGGTTGGCAATTCAATTAAGCGAGAAAATTTCTTTAGTACATTCATTCAAGGATTATGGGGAATAAATGGCAGATTGAATGTAGGGCTAGATCTCAAATTTAGATCTGTTAGCTCTGGACCTACAAACACTATTGGATTATTTGATGCATTAAATATCAGAACACAAGACAGAACAGCGACTGAATATGACAATATTAGTGAGTCAGCCAGATTCGGAATTACTCAAATTGGCCCAAAGATCAAATACCAACCAGTTAAAAACATACCTGGATTGACTTTTCAGCATTCATTATACATTCCACTATTATTTAACGGTGAGGGTGGAGGGACCAAAGACTATATAGACTGGGGGTCCCCTTCATTTTACACAGACTTATACTTTGATCATCAATTGACGCAAAATGTGTCGTTATTTTTGCAGTTAGGGATCTACGGTGAAAATTTAGGCGAGACATTTCTTGGTTTAAAAGATGGATATTATCAATTAGCAACACCAATTACTACTATTATTAATTATTTCCCAACAAAGAAAGCTACAGTATACTTTTTAGTCAACTCCGCTCCTCAATTTGGCTTTTCTAGAAGCAATGGAACAACGACTACAATACCAAATCATTACAATCAATACGGTTTAGGTTGCAAGTACTTTATTACAGACCATTTTCAAGGGGAAGTATTAGTTACCAAATTTTCATCTGTAGTAGATGGAAGAAAAGCAGCAACTTATAATTTAGGGATAAGATATTTTGGCTGGCGGTAGATTAAACTTACAAACCTAACCTCTCTTTCAACCCAAATCCTAAATCAGCACCTAACCACCTGAGGACGTTGTCTTGCCATATATCTTTGAATTCTTCTTCTGAAATGATATCTTGTTCTAATGCTAGATCTAACAGTTTTCCAGGGTAAGAAGACTGCATTTCGCTTTCCATCTCGCCTAATGGATAGGGATCGTCTAAGCCCATAATTATTTGTTTACTACCTTGTCTTTTAACCATCAACTCTAAAGAATCACAATCGTGTACCAAAGTGTCGAAAAATACATTAGAGTGACCAACAGCTTTGCGAGGATGATGTTTACCTTCAAACAGATCACGTCTGCCATCAAATCCCATTATCCTACGTCCTATGTTAATCTGAGCTAATTGCCCTCCATGGGCAAAGCAAACCCTCATATCAGCGTACTTTTCGTAATATCCATTCAAAGTATAAAAATGGTATGCATCTGCACATTGGGCTAACATCCAAACCAAATGAAACCTCCAAGCAGTATTTTCTAGGTTAATAAATTTCTCGCCATCATATGGATGTACTTCGACAGCAAGTTTGTACTTATTTGCCAACTCAAATATTGGTTCAACAACTGGATCAAATATGGTCTTCCATTTGCCATCTGTATCCATAAATTGTGCAGGAAGGCATAACACTCTTAAATTCAGTTCCTCAACACAACGCTCTATCTCCGTCAATGCTGACCAAGTATAACCAGCATGAACTACAAACCCACAGGTAAACTTATCTGGATGATCAGCTTGCACCTTTGCATTGAAATCGTTTTGAAACCTGAGTACTTGTTTCATTTCATCCATTCTCAAGCCATTACCGTATAACTGAGAAAGGTTCAAAATGACTGAATGGTCAATTTTATTCTTTTCCATCCATTCCAGTTTTTCATTCAAGAAAAAACTGGAATCAGTAACAGGTCTTTTCCAATTCTTTTGTAGCATATATTTCCGCTCCTTGTCTATCCAAAAGATTTCTTTATCCTTCATGAATTGAGGAATGTCTTCAGGATATGGAAGTAGATGAGAATGACCGTTGATACGCATATAGTAGTATTATATATTATACCTCAAAAATAGTAAAATATTCCCTGTATTACTCAGAAATTATAAATACCACACAACAAAATAGAAAAGTATAGAACAAATTTACTTGCCAATCCAGTCTAACGCATTTCTAAAAGCAATAGACCAAGGTGACACTTCATCCTTTCTATCTTTTGGATAATGAGCCCAATTCCACGGAAAAAATGATCTTTCAATATGCGGCATTGTAACTAAGTGCCTTCCATCTGCACTGGCCATCATTGCAGTATTATAATCACTACCGTTTGGGTTAGCTGGATATCCAGAATAACCGTATTTCCCCACAATGTTATATGTTTCTTCAGGAGATGGCATGTGAAATTTACCCTCTCCATGTGAAATCCACACTCCTAATTTGCTACCTTCTAGTGAAGACATCATCACTGAGTTATTCTTTTGAATCTCTACAGACGTAAATCCACTCTCATGTTTTAGAGAATCATTGTGAAACATTTTTGGTTTTATTCTATGCTCTGGGGTGATTAGTTCTAACTCTAAAAATAATTGGCACCCATTACAGATTCCAATTGAAAGTGTGTCTTCTCTGCAAAAAAAGTTATTCAGTGCAGATTTTGCTTTTTCATTATACATGAATGAACCAGCCCAACCTTTAGCAGAACCTAACACATCACTATTTGAAAACCCGCCTACCGCTCCCAAAAATCTTACATCTTCCAGGTTCTCTCTACCATTGATAAGGTCCGTCATGTGAACATCTCTAACCTCAAATCCAGATCTATACATAGCGTTCGCCATTTCTCTTTCAGAGTTACTTCCTTTTTCTCTAATAATAGCAGCTTGAGGCTTACTTTTAGTCATTATTTGTGGCATTTTTCCATCAAACTGAGTTGGAAAAACATACTCTAGATTCTGTTTTTTATAGTTCTGATATCTTTCTGTGGCTTTATTATTATCACACTGCTTTTGATCTAAAAGGTACGAGGTTTCGTACCAGATGTCTCTAAGTGTTGGAATATCAAATTTGTGTTTACCAGCCTTAGTAATGATATTCAGCTTGGACTTGTTAATCACTTTGCCAATCTTAGTGAAATTAATTCCTGAAGCTTGTAATAATTTTTCGATGTTATGATCGGCTTGAATAACTATTGCAGCATTTTCATTGAAGAATAGTGTAACATCATCTTTAGCTGATAAAGAACTTAAATCTAAGTCAGCGCCTAAGTTTATATCGCTAAAACACATCTCCAACAAAGTGGTGATTAAGCCACCAGAAGATACATCATGACCAGCTTGAATTAAATTTTGTTTTATTGCATTTTGGATAATTTCAAACGTTTTACCTAGATAAGGAATATCTTTAATATCCGCTGAGCTGTCCCCTACTCTATTTAATATTTGGGCAAAAGAAGTGCCTCCTAATTTTAAATCATCTTTACTTAAATCTAAATAATATATTGAAGCATCATTTTTGACCAATACTGGTTCTATTACCTTACGGATATCACTACAATGTCCTGCTCCTGATATAATCACTGTCCCAGGTGCTAGTACTGTCTTGTCTTTATACTTTTGAGCCATTGACAATGAGTCCTTTCCTGTTGGAATGTTAATGCCTAAAGTAATTGCCATATCAGCTACTGATTTAACAGCTTGATACAGTCTAGCATCTTCACCAGCATTTCGGCATGGCCACATCCAATTAGCCGACAAAGAGACGGACTTTAATCCATCTTCAAGGGGAGCCCATACAATATTAGTCAAGGCCTCTGCAATTGCTACTCTTGCTCCAGCATTAGGGTCTATTAATGAAGCAACTGGTGCATGTCCAATTGAGGTAGCAATACCTTGATAATTTATATAATCAATTGCCATTACACCACAGTTGTTCAGTGGTAATTGAAGAGGTCCAGCACATTGTTGTTTTGCCACAAGGCCACCTACGCATCTATCCACTTTATTGGTAAGCCAGTCTTTACATGCTACAGCTTCCAATCTAAGCACACTATGCAAATACTCTTGAAGTTTACTTGTATCATAGACAATGCTATCATATTTGAACGTGGATTGTTTATCTTCCATCATTGTCTTAGGCGAGGACCCAAACATGTCAGAAAGTTTTAAATCCATAGGTTTTTCGTGTCTAGACTTTGATTCAAAACTAAAATTATGGTCATCGGTCACTTCTCCTACTACGTACATGGGAGATCGTTCTCTTTCTGCTACCAATCTAACTTTTTCTAAATCTTTTGCCTTGACGACTAATCCCATTCGTTCTTGAGATTCGTTGCCAATGATTTCTTTAACTGATAAAGTAGGATCACCAAGTGGTAGTGCATCAATATCAATAGCTCCTCCTGTATCCTCAACTAACTCTGACAAACAATTTAAGTGCCCTCCTGCACCATGATCATGAATTGATACAATTGGATTTTCGTTACTTTCAACAAGAGCTCTGACTGTATTAGCCGCTCGTTTTTGCATTTCAGGATTAGATCGCTGAACAGCATTAAGTTCGATACCTGATCCTAGTTCTCCTGTATCAGCAGAACTAACTGCTGCTCCGCCCATACCGATTCTATAATTATCACCACCTAATATTACAATTTTATCTCCTTTGGCTGGACTGTCTTTGATTGCTTGATCCTTTTTACCATATCCTATACCACCAGCAAGCATAATAACTTTATCATATCCTATTAGCTTTTCTGCTTCTTGATGCTCAAATGTCAACACAGAGCCCGCAATAAGAGGTTGGCCAAATTTATTGCCAAAATCAGAAGCTCCATTACTAGCTTTGATTAGAATATCCATTGGAGTTTGGTACAACCAATCTCTTTCATCCATAGCATTTTCCCAAGGTCTAGAATCATTTAATCTAGAATAAGAGGTCATATATACAGCTGTTCCCGCTAAAGGGATTGAACCTCTTCCTCCTGCAAGTCTATCTCTAATCTCACCTCCTGACCCAGTGGCTGCACCATTAAAGGGCTCTACTGTTGTTGGAAAATTATGGGTTTCCGCTTTAATAGAAATTACAGAATCATAGTCCTTTGTAATATAATTAGAAGGAATATCTGGGTATTCTGGAGCGAATTGCTGTACCCTAGGTCCGCTGACAAAGGCTACATTATCTTTATAAGCAGAAACTATTGTGTTAGGGTTGACCTTAGATGTCTCTTTAATCATTTTAAAAAGAGAATGTTCTTGCTCTACCCCATCAATTACGAATGTCCCATTAAATATTTTATGCCGGCAATGTTCACTATTGACTTGAGAAAATCCAAATACTTCTGAGTCTGTCAGATTTCTGCCAATTCTCACTGCAAGGTTTTCTAAATACTCAACTTCCTCATCATTTAGTGAAAGTCCTTCTGCCTTATTATAAGCATGAATATCCTTAATGTGTTTAACAGGTTCAGGTTTTGTATTAATTATAAAAATATCTTGTGTTAGTTCACTATACTTTTGCGAAATCATCGGGTCAAAAGTAAGGTCATCCGAAATAGGATCAAACTTCTCAATCCTTATCATTCCATTAATCCCCATGTTTTGAGTAATCTCTACTGCATTGGTACTCCATGGAGTAATCATAGCAGCTCTAGGTCCAACAAATTTACCTTGAATTGATGATTCTTCAAGAAATTGAGCGTTGCCAAATAACCAAGAAAGTTTTTCTTTATCAAGTAAATTTAGGTTCTCTTTTGTCTGACAAACAAAGTGAAGGTTACTTTGCCTAAAGAAGTGAATCATGCAGATTGTTTTAGCTTTTTCTAAAATACAAAATTAGCCAAACATATTTAAATAAATACCATGTTACGGACAAAATCATTTACTAATGACCCTTAAACACATTTAATAAATAACATCAACCACTCCAAATTTATACCTCCCAGCTGAAGACCTTAAATCGTATGCTGCAAAAAAGTATTTATTTTCTCCTAACTTTCTGATACTTGTAGGAATCAAAATTAACTCTTCCTCGCTAAAATTGAAGACAGCAGATCTTTTTATTGAGTTTAAATCGTCAATGTCAGCTAAAATGAAATTACCTTTTCGATTAGAGGTTACTCCTATTCTGCTACTTGGTTGATCTACATTATCTTCAAGATTATTTTGACTATCATTGTAAAAAAGTAAAGACTTTCGATCTGACAACAACGTACTTCCAGTATTGCCTTCAAAATAACTCCCAAATCTCCTAGGCAATAAAGTTGATCTTAGAAGTTTACCTGTAGCGTCTATCTTCATTAAAAACATAGAAGCGTCATAATACATGGTTTGACTATAGTTTGTATTTGAAAAACTATTAAAGCTTCCAGGGGTATTCATATTATTACTTGAGACTACAAAATAATGGTAATCTAACATTACCTCAAATGAACCATCTGTTCCAATTTTACTTTCATAAAACTCAAACGTAGGCCTTAACCCTACTCCTCTGCTATTTTCGAAATATTCTAACCTACTATAACTATCAAGACCTTTTAAGGAAAATGCGAATTCATCAGTATGTATTTCTTCAAAAGTATTTGAATTTCTTAGAGAGAATTTAAAACCTTCAATAGGATCTAATGAACGATATCCGTAGGCGTATGTAATTAAAACATTATCTCCTTTACCTGCTAAAATATCTATACTCTTAACAAAATGCTCTGGTACTTTTAATTCAGAAGCCTTTTTGTCACCTTCAGAAAATTGATAAACCATTGCTTTGTAGGCTTGTACATGTTTGCCTTTTACTTTTCGGTCACCATCTTTATTGTCCTTGTCATAGATAATAGATGATAGATAAACCTTGCCATCATTTGCGACATCCCAATTAAATGCATCAAATTTTCTTTGATTTACTTCTGGAAAGAAATCAATTTCGTATAATTTATTAAAGTCATAGTCAAAAACGGCTACATAAGCAGAATACTTATCCGTTCGTTCAAAGTCTATCTCCAATGCCATCATAATTTTACTACTATCTTGAGAGTATTTGAACTTGGCTTTAGGTATTCTCTTATCAGATTTATACCTTAAATTTGCAATATTTTTTGGGCTTCCCAATTTTCCATCAAAACCAATAGTAGTTAGTTCATACTCAAATTGTTTCTTTTTAAAATTATTATAAACTGTAAACCATCCAAATTGACCATTGCTGTATTTTAAAGTCATGTGATTAACGTCATTACTTTCTGTTGTGATTTCGTCAACAAATACATTTTTAAAATCTTGATCATATTTTAAAATTGTAATTCCGTTAAATGCAGATAAATATAAATAATGATTACTATCAGTAGACACTAAGTGTTCATCAAAATTGTAATTCCGTGATACATTCGCTCTGTCGCTTAAATCGTATTCAAAACGTTGTGCATTCGAAGTAACAACGTTGAGAGTTAAGCAAATGAAAAGTAGATGTTTTGTAAATAATTTCATATATATTTTTCTTATAATTGACTTTCTATCGTAGCTGGTATTTTCTATTAATTGTTTACAGGAAATAATAGTTCAATCTTAATTACATTCTTACTTAATTGTTTTGATCCCAAAATAGAGTAGTAATCCTTCCAACTGACTTTGTGGCACTTTGAGTCCTTTGAGTCTATTAACTCTTGGATCAAGAACAATATTGTACGAATCTTTTAAGTTCGCTTTTTGTAAATCCGTATTTTCAAAAACGGCTCTATCCAAATTACAATCTACAATATCCACTTCAATAAGGCTTGTATTGGTAAAATCTGAAGAAGACAAATCACATTCAAAAAACGAACTTCCCTTGAATTTTATATTGTTAAAAACTGAAAAGTTCAATTGACACTTGGTAAATTTTACTTTGAGTAGAAAAGGGTTAATTCTACTCCAATCGATGCCTAACATTTTACAACCATTAAATATAACATCTTTGAATGAGCTGTTTGATAAATTACAATTACTCAAATTACATTCTTCAAAACGACATTCTATAAAACTGTAATCATTGAGCTCATATGCAGTAAAATTACAATTTTCAAAAATGCAATTCTCATAAGTGCCCCTTTCTATTCTTGTGTCATTAAAAGTTAGATCAAAAATTGTATTCATTAAAATTTGATATTTATTACAAAATTTAGAATCCATCAATTCTTCACTGCTAGAAACATAGTTTCTAAAAATAAAATAGAGGTTCTACGATGTAAAACCTCTATTTTAATTCTAAAGAAAATTATTTTAGATTATTGGTGATAAACTGCATTGTGTGCTAGTGTATTACCGCATTTTGCACAAGCAGTAGCAGATCCTGCTCCTCCTGCACATCCTTTTGAACAAGTGTAATGCCAAACTCCTTTTGCATTTTGTGGAGGTTCTGCCGGTGGTGGTGTAGTTACTGCTCCTGCAGCTCCTGCTGGTGTTGGAGTTGGAGTTGCATTAGGTTGACCGTGATATGCTTGGTTGTGAGCCAAAGTAGCCCCACATTTAGGACATGGAGCTGCTGATCCACCTCCGCCTGCACATCCTTTAGGACATGTATAATGCCATACTCCGTCAGTGTTTTGTGGTGGCTCCGCTGTTGGTGGTGTTGAAGGGGTCAATCCTGAACCATCAGGAGCTCCTGTAACATTAAAAGTTGGTGACTCTGATCCAACTTCAGTTGTAGTACCATCAGCCTCGGTAGTTCCTTTTTTAGAATCTCCACCACAACTTATTAAAGTTATAAAGCAGACTGCTAATAGGATGTTAAGTATTTTCATTTTTTAAATATAATTTATTGTAAATAATAGAATTCCACTCAGTTGCTAAGTATATAATTTAGCTATTTAGGCTGCAAGATAAAACAAATAATTGAATCTTTAAATAAATGTAAGTCTCTGCCTATAATCAAAGACGATATTTTGCCAGTATTATTAAGAATTTAATCAATTTAATTAAATATTAACAACTTGGAAATACTACAGGTAAATTAAATGCTAATCCTCCTTCTGATGTTTCTTTGTATTTACCATTCATGTCTTGAGCTGTATCCCACATGGCTTTTACTACTAAATCAAACTTTACGATTGCATCCCGAGGGTTTCCTGTAAGTGCAAGATTACTTGCAGTGATGGCTTTCATTGCTCCCATGGTATTACGTTCAATACAAGGAATTTGTACAAGACCACCAATTGGGTCACAGGTCATACCTAAGTGATGTTCCATGGCTATTTCAGCTGCCATAAGTACTTGCTCAGGTGTACCACCCATTAACTCTGTTAGTCCTCCAGCCGCCATAGCAGATGAAACACCAATCTCAGCTTGACATCCACCGACAGCTGCAGAGATAGTAGCCCCTTTCTTAAATATACAACCTATTTCGCCAGAAGTAAAGAAGAACCTCGTTAAGTCATCTTGCCCTTTATAGTCGCAAAAACAATAATAGTATAATAATACAGCTGGTATAACTCCCGCAGCCCCATTTGTGGGTGAAGTAACCACCCTACCCAAAGCTGCATTCTCTTCATTGACAGCCAATGCAAAGCAGCTGATCCATTTATTGATATCAATAAAATTTTGTGTTGATCCTTGTATTGCTCTTATCCAATCTCCATCATTTTGGAAAGTCCTACCTTTCATTAATTGATCATTCAAGGATTTGGCTCTTCTTTTTACATTGAGCCCACCAGGTAATACTCCATCTGTTGTACATCCTTTATATACACATGCCAACATCGTATTGTATATTGATTTGATACCTTCATCGATAGCTTCAATATCTCTAAATTGAAGTTCATTTTCTTTTACTATATCAGATATCTTATAATTTGTATTTTCTACATAACCCATTAGATCATCACCGCTATCTATCGGAAATGGCAATACCTTATGTCGATCATCTTTTGTCTCTTCTCCCTTTTTACTTATAAACCCCCCACCTAGTGAATAATATGTTTGATTAAAGACCTCAATTCCTTCTTTAAAGACTTTAAATGTTAGTGTATTAGGGTGTTCTGGTTTTATGGTATTTTCAAAAATGATGTCTTTTGATGCATCAAAGAATATTGATAAATTATTAATATTAATCTGTGCATTTTGCTTAATTGTAGCAATATAATCATTGAGTCTACCCGTATCTACAATTCTAGGGTCAAAGCCTTCTAGACCTAATTGCACAGCTATATTTGTGCCGTGACCAATACCTGTTTTTGATAATGAACCAAATAAATGTATTTCTATTTTATCAAAATCAACATCCGCAATTAATTCTGTAAAATTTAAAGCTGCCTTCCAAGGCCCAAGAGTATGAGAACTTGATGGTCCTACTCCAATCTTATATATATCAAATATACTAATCCTCTCTACCGGTCTGACCATGAAAAATCTTAATTTGTGGCTTAATTCTGGGTCAAATATATAATATTATTGGACAATACTAATACGGTATACATAAGTATTAACAATGTCAATAATCGTATTCTAATAACATGTCGTGATCCTGTAGAATAATAGTCACATTTGTCGCATCGACAACCTTAAAGCTACTAATATCGAATGTCATTTCTTTTACAAAATAAGCTTCACATAGCTCTTTATTATCCATTGACAATCTAGCCATTATAGTTGGGGCGGCTGGCACTGAAATGCTTTCTCTAGCTACTAATTCAACTATCCAGCTATTTCCATCACACCCACTGGATGCATATTTTAACCTTAAGCAATCACCTGTAATATCGGCTTCCAATATCTGAACATCATCTTTTGATGCATCGTTATAATCTATTTCACTTAGAACTCCTGTTTTATCACAAGATGAAGTAGTTTCAGTTTTGTGGCATGAGGTCGCGATTAATCCCACCAATCCAAATAAAATTAAAGTTTTCATATTTTGATTCATAATATAGGTTTATATCAGTTTTATACAAAGCTAGACATATAAATCAAACAAAATGGTTGGTTGCCCAGCTATTTAATCTTCACCTTTTATACTTTTGCGCTGATCTTTGGATTGAACAAGCTCTGAAATTAATTTCTTCTGAGACATTAACTCGCTTTGCATTTCTACTAAAAGTGCTGTTGCATTCTTTAATTCTCTTATTTCTTTCTCTAATAGTATATTTTTGTCTGATAGCTCTTTTACTGCTGCGACTAATATAGGGGTCATTTTACTATAATCTACCATCATAGGATCATCCACAGAAGTAGATTCAGGAGTACCTTTGACAATATTAGGTAATACTTTATACAATTCTTGAGCTATAAAACCTATGTGATCTACTCCAGGATTTGACTTCATCTCATAGTTATATGCATTGATCTTATTAATTAAATCCAGTCCAGAAAGAAAAGGATTAATATTCTGCTTTAACCTAATATCTGAGGTTGTATTATATAGTATCCCACCTGATCCATTCCCTGTAACAGAACCTACATTAGTGCCATCTTGATCTTGAAATCCAATAAAAATATTAGTATTAGTAGGATTGCTATTGGGGCCAACTTCTACAATTAGTCCAGAAGACTTAGTTCCTGTATTAAAATTTTCAATTTTTGCCATGAATGCTCCATCGTCAGAATCCTTGACATGCAGTCTGTTTTCTGGTATTCCGGCCCCTATACCTAAATCATTGTGGACATATACATCACCATTACTTATATTAGTATTGTTGTTACCTAAAGAGATTGAACCGTTATTATAAACTCTCATTTTTGTACTGCCCCCAAGCTGTACTCTAAACAAGTCTTCGAGGCCTGAGCCACTTATATGTAAAGCATCAGAAGGTGCCGCACCAATTCCTACTTTGCCATTAACACGAAGTATATTGTTGTCAAATTCTCCATATATTAAAGCATTATTCATATCTCCATTCGAATTTTCAATATATAAACGGTTGCTACTTGCTTCATTTTGCCCAGCTTCATATCCTAGAAAGATATTTGCATCACCTTGATTTTGTTCACCCGCATTATACCCAATCATTACATTATTAGACTTAGCATGTCTATCAGAGAAGACTGATCCACCAGCTCCTGCATTAGTCCCAATATATACATTCCCTATAGAAATTGTATCAAATACACCAGCTCGTCTTCCTACAGATACCGAGTTAAAACCTGTGATATTAGAATTAAGAGCATTCAAACCAACAGCTACATTGTCAAATCCAGTAGTATTTGACCGCATTGCTCCGACTCCGAATACTGCATTATTATCACCGCTAATGTTTTGCTCTAAAGCATGTACACCTGTAGCTGTATTATTTACTCCCGTTGTGTTATTTAACAATGCATATCCACCAAAAGCAGTATTAGTTAGTCCATTAGTGTTATTATATAAAGCATTGAAGCCAACCCCTGTATTTAGATGTCCACTATTGACAAATGTACTATCTAGCCCAGTATTATTTCCAGCACTTTGACCAAGAAATACGTTACGTTTATTAAATGGCATATGAAACATCAGTTGATTTCCAAGTCCTTTTTGGATTGTTAAAGCATCCACTCCTTCGACCATCACCCTCACTTTGTCATCATCATTAAATCTTTCTACCTCTACCTTAGTATCTCCATCTTTATCGGTAAGCCCATCGGTTACACCTAACCATCTTGATCCATTATAGTAATAATATTGCTGGTCGGCTGGAGTATATATCATAAGGCCATTGGCAGGACTACCAGCTGAATTAACAGAGGATGTATCTGTTCGAGGTATTAACAATCCCTTATCTGTCGATTTAACATCTAACATCGCAGATGCGTCAGGCGTACTACCATCATCACTAATACCTACTGATTGGTTAAATGCACTAGTGGCTAGGAATACAACGGCTACTAATGATAAAATGAGTCTTTGATTTGTCATCTTCTGAAATATTTTAAAATTCACAATAATGCAAATCTAAGTGAAACCTAAATCAACAACTTCACCCAAAAGTATTAGGTTTGAAGAGAAAAGATTAATAATGAGTTAAGCGAAATACTCTATCAATAAGACTTCAAAGAGTGGCAAAGCGAGTCTAGGCATATAAATACGGCTAAAGTACAGTAATGCGAAAATAAGTGAAATTGAGTACTCAATGTTTGTTCTATATAAAAGATTAACCTAATAAGGAGGCTTTCAAATTTTCATTTGAGGTTGCTTTTAGATACATCTTTAGCGCATCTAAAACCCAAATGATTTAATCCAGTATCTGGTGTTGACCCCATTCTTCTAGCATTTCTATAACCAGAACAATAAGATTCATTACATAAAAAAGACCCTCCTCTAATAACCCTTTCTTGTTGGTAAGGTATGTTTGGGTTATTTGACAGTAAGGGACCTGTGACGTGACTACCAGTCGCTCCTGAAGTAGAATAATATACCACATCATACCAATCAGAACACCATTCCCATACATTCCCTGCCATGTCGTACAATTGATATCCATTTGGACTAAATGATCCCGTTGGAGCTGTTGATTCAAATCCATCTATGATCGAATTACTAACAGGAAATAAACCTTGATAAAAATTCCCTTTTGGCTCGCTAGAATCTACTTTCTCATTACCCCAAGGATAAACCGCGTCATTCAGACCTCCTCTTGCTGCCCATTCCCATTCTGCTTCTGTTGGTAATCTCTTACCTGCCCACTTACAATATGCTACAGCGTCGTCCCATGCCAATTGTACTACAGGATGACTCATTATATCCTTTATCGAACTCTTGGGACCATTTGGATGTTTCCAATTTGCTCCTAGAACCCATTGCCACCAAAGTTGAGGATTATCCAATGTAACTGCCGCATTGTTTAAATTAAATACCAATGCTCCAGGTGCTAAAATAGAATCATGAGGTTTTGGAGTACCAGAAGCTACCTGTTTTTTTAATTCTTCCCAGTTCAGTTCTCGCTCAGCAATTGTAATATAATTTGTAGCAGAAACAAATTCTAAATATTGGGCATTTGTTACTTCATATTGATCCATCCAAAATGAATCGATCACTACTTCATGTTTAGGCAATTCATTAGGATATGATTGTTCATTATCGCCACCCATATTGAGTGTACCGGAAGGTATTAGAATCATATTATTCTCAAGCCTTAATTCAGAAAAAACTTGTATTTCTTTACAAGAATAAAAAATCAAAAGCAATAGTAAAAATATATAATTTCTATCCATCCAAATTTATATTGTAGAAGTAAAAATAGGTACTTAAAATATTAAAAATTGGATCATAATATAAAAGCTTTCAACCTTAAAATTTACCAATATTTTCAGTACACCAATTTTCGTATTCTGATTGCAGTTTTTTAACGATTTCAGGATTACTATCTGCAAGGTTTGTCCGCTCACCTGGGTCATTATTAATATTAAATAACTTAAGAGATAGGTCATCAGATATAGGTTTTATATACCGACTGCTTGGTTCTCCTTTCCAATTATTTTCGTTGCTATTAGTCAGTTTCCAGTCCCCTTTTCTAGCAGCCCATGTTTTTTGCCATTTCCAAACTAATAATCTATCAGAGTCTTCCGGCAAGAATAAGTCTCTACCATCAATAGTCTTATCTGTCGTAGGTTTACCAGCTATTTTGCTCAATGTAGGAAATATATCGGCAGCAGACACATAATCGTTTCTAATCTGGTTTGGGTCAATCTTACCTTGCCAACTGATCGACATAGGAACTCTTATTCCTCCTTCCCACAGAGAATATTTACCCGCTGTAAGTGGATAATTATTAGCACCTGTTAAGGGAGATCCCCCATTATCCGAAATGAATATAATTATTGTATTCTCTCTTAGATTTTCGGCATCTAGTGCATTCATGAATTTACCGATATTATCATCTAAGCAATGCAGATTTGCAAGATAATATTTCCTCATATCATCATCTTTGATTGCTCCAAGTCTAGAATATTTATCGTAATATGCAGAATATGACCCTGATTTATGACTCCCAAATTCTTCTAAATTATCAGGATGGTAATTATTAATTTCTCCTACTTCATACATGTCCAGGTATTTCTTTGGTACTTCGTGAATGAGATGGTGTACAGAATTGTAAGATAAAGTTAAGAAAAAAGGCTTTTCTTTCTTAACCTTTAAATAATCAATGGCTTCATTAGTAAGAATATCTGTGAGATAACCCTCTTTGTATTCTTTCACACCTTCATTATGCATTAGCGGACCTAATGCAGCACTTGTCCCATTTGGATCTTTGGTAATACTTTTGATTTCATCCGACAATAACCAATAGTCATGTGCATGAGCACAAAACCCTAGAAATTCATCATATCCATGCTTTAATGGATATTCTCTAGCATTGTGCTTGTGAAAATTTCTTCCCAAATCATTTTTTCCAATTCTTGCTGTTGCATATCCTTCTTTTTGGAGCAATTCTGCAATGGTAAGCACAGAATCTGGAAGACCTGGTCCCCAACTTGCCTGTGGATCCCATCTAAATTGATTTTTTCCAGTAAGTATTCCTACTCTTGATGGACTACATACAGGAGCGGTTGTGTACGCTTGAGTGAAAGTTAGTCCAGATTTTGCTAAGTTTGATATATTGGGATTTTTTACCTCAGAATCATGCTCATCAAATCCTGTAAAATCTGCATAGCCCTGATCATCTACTACAATCAGAATAATATTAGGTTTTTCGTCTAATGTAGTCTTCTTTTTCGGAGAATTGCATGATACAAATGCAAGGACTACTATCAAATAAAAATTAGTAAATATTTTCATTTTTCTTTGGTTTGATTGTCTTGATAATTTAAATATATATCAAAGATTTCTATGATTAATTCTTAATTGGTTTGGAATACCCTTACGTAGTCCACGGCCATTTGCTGTGGGAATATAGTTTCATCTATACCTTTCTTTCCTCCCCAGCTTCCTCCAACTGCAACATTAAGAATAAGATAAAATTCTTGATCAAATGGCCATTCATCTATAGTTAAATGTTCATTCTCAATATGATTAAAAACTTGATCATCAACCATAAAATCCATCGTTTGTGGAGTCCATTCTAGAGAAAATACATGAAAGTCATCACCAGCATTTTCTATGAAAATCGACTTTTCCTTCTGTGTACCTTTCATATGATTGTAAGCTGAAGTGTGGATAGTGCCATAAATAGAATCTGGCTCGAAGCCCACATACTCCATAATGTCAATTTCTCCGCATTTTGGCCATTTAACTTCTTCTCTGTTGTTACCTAGCATCCATATTGCAGGCCACATTCCTCTTCCTTTTGGTAATTTTGCTCTTACATCGATCCTTCCGTATTTCCAGGTAGCTTTATCTAGAGTGGTTAGTCTTGATGAGGTATATTTTGCAGAGTCTAGCTCATATGCATATTTCATCCAATGCTTATTGAGCAGTTCTTTGTCTTGATATTGTTCGTTTTTTATTTTTTCCTTGTGTGCTTCAATTACAAGTACTCCTTTTTCGACTCTAGCGTTCTTAATGTCGTCGGTGTAGTATTGCTCTTCCTGATTAGCTATAAATCCGTAAGCATAGTTCCATTTAGTAGAATCTGGTTTTCCGGTATAGTCAAATTCATCACTCCATACTAATTGGTAACCTCTACTTGTAGGCGACTCTTTAACACGTTCGAATAGTAGTTCTGGTTCGTTGGTTGTGATTAAATCGAATTCATTATCTAGAAACAAATCTAATTCTTCTTGTTCATTAACTGTCCAGACATTTAAAGCTATGCCTAACTCTTTTGCTTCTTTAATCCAAGTGGGATTTCTTCTAAATGAATTGATACGATAATCTAGGCCCCAAATACCATCAGCTGCTAATTTCTTGGGAGACTTATTTCCATTTAGGTATTGTGTTTTTGCCTTTGGATTTATTTCTAAAATTTTCTTTAAAATATCATAATCAAAACTGATAAATGAATGTATAAAAGGATCTGCCCCAACTTCATCAATTAGGTCCATAACTTTCTTCGTTATAAGTTGGCCTCTTTCTTTAGTTTTAGATGGTTTGATTTCACATACAAGTCCAGTTGTTGAGTTGTTTTTCATGCCCGCTAGGAGTATATCCCTCAAAGTAGGGAGAGCCTCGCCGTTTTCTAATTTAAATCTAGATAGTTGTGCAAAACTACTTTCTTCGATCACCAAAGAATGGTAATCATCATCATGAGTTACTATGAGCACATTATCTGCAGTCATCCTTATATCAAATTCCGACCCAGTACACTTTAAATCAATTGCATGTCTTAGCGCTGCAATAGAGTTTTCTGGTAAATTTTGACTTTTCCATGCTCCACGGTGAGCAACTACCATATTGTCAGCAAAAGCGATTTTGGCAACTGAAGTATCCGTCCTACAGGACGCTAATATTGCGAGAAAAAGAAGAAATTGTAAATATCGCATAGTTCTTCTCTAATGTTAAGAAATTGCAGAATGAAATGGATTGTATAAAAAACATATAGAGGGTAAAAACCCTCTATATGTAACGTATTATATCTATTGTAAATTATAATTATAATTATTTTAGCACTTTTAATAACCTGAGTTTTGAGGATACCCTGGTCCAAGCAAATCTAGGTCTCCTTGAAAAATTGGAAAATTGATATAATGATCTTTCCAATTTAATCTAGGATCTTTTGACCCTCCAAAATTAGCTGGAAAATACTCTCCATCACCAGAAAATGAAGTCATTTGAGTATTTATAATATCTTGGCCCATTCTTTTTAAAGTAAACCATCTAGATCCTTCGAATGCTAATTCTCTAGCATTTTCTTCTAATAAGCTTTGTAAAGTCAATGACATTATGTCTGCTGCACCAGCTCTACGTCTGATAGCATTCACGTATGGCAAACCATCACCACCAGTTCTCATTAATGCTTCGGCAGCTATAAGATACGTCTCAGCTAATCTATAAACCAAGATATTACTCCTTTGAAGGTAAGAACCTGGATCATCATCTTCCTGTGTAAATTTGATACAAGATGGATGTAATCTTTTATAATAATCCGAATAGGTAGTACTAGGATTGTTAAGGTCCGTAATTGGTTCATAAATGTCTATGACATTTCCAGTATTTACTCCCGTGTTGTAATAGTACTTTAGCCTAAAGTAAGTGTCATCATCTCTAGTATCATCTGGATCTTCAGCTAATAACCCTAATAGGTAGAGGTTGGGTAATATCCGTGAAAACCCTCTACCTCCTTGCTTTACATCAGAGTCAATTCCAGGAATCTGAAAGTATTGAGTTACGTAATTAGCATTGATCATTGTATTACCTCCTCCTCCAAGTAGATCATTTTGAGCTTGTACAACAAAAAGTTGCTCAGAGTGATTTCTGCTTCCTTTAAATACATCGGCTGTTGTTACTACTAAACTATGAGGACTTTCAGGGTCTTCAATCAAGGAAATAGCCTGCCTTTTTGCTTCTTCATAATCCTCTGCCCATAATGCTACTTTAGCTCTGATATGCTTAGCTGTGCCTTTAGTTACTCTGCCAAAAGTTCCAATCCAATCAAGATTAGCAATAGCAAAATCCAAATCACTTTCCAACAAATTGAAAATTTCTTCTTTAGAAGATTTATTATTTACTACATTAAACGCGTTAGCTACAGTTACAGTTTCAGTTGTTACAAAAATATTGGTGTACATTCTATATAAATAGAAATATGAATTAGCTCTAAAAAATTTAGCTTCGGCAATAATTTGATTTCTTGATTCCTCGTCTATACCTTCTAGTGCTTCTGCTGCATTTATGATTGCAGTTGCTTTGTTAGTGATATTATAAAAGTGTTTCCAGAAAAGCGAAGACATGAAATTTGCACCCAGATCCACAGGAGATACAGCTCTCTCGTAACGACCAATTAAACCAAGATATCCTGACCTGTTGAATGCAAGATCGCTTCTAGCTGGCAGTATTAGTCCTCCCATAAAATCTTCGATTCCATTATCATATCTATCTCTATTAAACTGATAGAGACTTACAACACCAGATTTCAGACCATCTTCCGTTGTATACACATAATCGGCGTCAATTAGTGTACTTGGTTGTTCATTTAAGTAATCCGAACAAGATACTGCAACAAATAACAATGCCAAAAACGGCACTAGTTTCCTTAAATTCTTATAATTATATATTTTTTTCATTTCTTTTATTTTATTTTTATTAAAGGCCAATCTTCAAACCAAAAGTAAAACTCTTAGCATCAGGGTAACCTGTATCAGCGTTTGAGAATGTATTTCTAATATTAACCTCAGGACTATAGCCAATATAATCTGTTTGAGTAAATAGGTTTGTAGCAGTTACGTATAATCTTAAGTTGTTCACTTTGATTTTTGATATAATTGAACTTGGGAATGTATATCCTAAACTTACTGTTCTCAATCTGAAATACGATGCATCTTTTAATGCTAAAGAATTCAAATATTGTGGAGCTGCATCAAAATTAGCTCTTGGAAAATCAGTTGAAGGGTTTTCTGGTGTGTAATAAGGTACTTTTACACCATTTAGTTTTCCAGATATTGTTCCACCGTTATTAAAATCAGAAAGAAATGGATTCACCTTCGTTGCTCCTTGTACTGCATAGAAATCAACAAAAAGATCAAACCCTTTATAAGCTAAATTTGTAGAGAGAGATCCAAACCAATCTGGATTTCCATCTGTAAACACTCTATCCTCTGGAGTAATCTTACCATCTGGAATTCCAGTCACATTACCATCAGCATCTACACCATTGGTATCCTTGATCCTGATATCACCAGGTCTAAGATTTTCTTGGGGGTTAGTAGATTCTGGATTAGCTTGTGGTGCATTTTCAAAATCATCACCCACTTGGTATATGCCATCAAATTCATATTGTCTTATTACTCCAATAGACTGCCCTACATAATAATTGTAACCATCATCTTCTAATATAGGATTGCCCTCTCCATCATTATAAAGTTCTAATAATTTGTTTTTATTATTTGACCAATTTGTAGATATAGACCATAGCAAATTATCTGTATTTATTATATTAGCTGTAAGTCCGAGCTCAATTCCTGTATTTTGTAATTCTCCTGCATTGAAGTAGGTGAAGCTATAACCTGTTGTTGAAGGCACTCCTCTTCTTAATAGAAGGTTTTTTGTTCTTGCATCATAAAACTCAATAGATCCAGAAAGGAGTCTCTTAAAAATTGAAAAGTCTAAACCAACATTAAATGTAGTGATTGTTTCGAAATCAAGATTTGGGTTTGGTAAAATCGTAGATGGAGAATAACCAGACGCAGATTGACCATCAAAGATATAGTTTTGTCCGTTAGCTGTAAACAATGATGTGTAAGGTTTGCTCAGTGCATTCGCCAATGAACCATAACTTATTCTCAGTTTCATCTCTTGGATTGCATCAACATTACTCAGGAAATTTTCGTTATGCATTTTCCAAGCTACAGCTGCTGCAGGATTGTAAGTCCATTTATTGTCAGCTGCATTCACTGAAGATCCATCAGCTCTTAATGTTGCTGTAAACATATATTTCTGCCCTAAATTATACAAAACTCTACCCATGTAAGATGCTGTCCTTACTCTTGTCTGGTCTCGCTCAACAGAAACATTTCCGATAGCATTTGTAATTCCATTATATCCAAGGCTTTCATTTATAAACCCTCTCCCTTCAGTAAATGTCCTAGTAAAATTGTTTTCATCCATAGCTTGTACTAAGGTTAAGTTAAGCTTATCAAAAGTACGAATAGGTAAATCATAGGTAAGAATATTTTCTAAAAAGAATGCTTCTCTCAATTGATTATCTATTCTAGCTATACCTTTATCCGTATTTCCAGCTGAACTCAATGAAGATTGATATTGCCCTCTTTCTGAATTCTTTCTAGTACCAGAAAGTTTAAATTGATACTTCAAGTTATCAGTAAACTGGTAAGATGGGATAATATTGATTACAAAATCATTTCCTTTTTCATCATTATTTTGTTCTTTCAAATTCCATAGTGGACTCGTAGCAGAAAGCTCTTCACCGCTTGGCCATCTAGTTATAGTACCATCTGGATTGTATGCTTTGCCAAGTGGTGAAACAGTAATCACATTCACATTAGCTGCTCGCTCAATGTTGTCATTCAGTATATTTAAATCAAATCTCACAGCGGCTTTATCCGTAATTTTTTGATCTACATTTAGTCTTAAATTTTTTCTTGTATAATTAGAGGATGGAATGATACCATCTTCTTTGAAATAATTAATACTACCATATACTTTAGTATTTTCCGTTCCTCCCGACATACTCAATGATTGGCTATTTACCATTCCACTTTGAAGCAATTCTTCTTCCCAATTTACAAATTCATTGTTAGCAATTGATTGTAATTCTAGCTCAGAAAAAATAATCTCATCCTTTAAATAAGAATCATCAGAATTTGTAGATCTAATAGCTTCCCTTCTTAATTGAGCAAACTCTTGACCACTATAGACGTCAAAATTTCTCTCAATACCTTTTGTTGTTAAAAAACCGTGATAGTTTATCTTAATATCTTTTGTATTTCCTCTTTTAGTCGTGACTAATACTACCCCATTTACTGCTCTTGATCCGTAAATTGCTTGTGCAGATGCATCTTTTAAAAACTCTATTGATTCTATATCATCTGGATTTATATCTTCAATACCTCCATCTCTTACTACACCATCAACTACATAGATACCAGATATGTTTCCTTCGACAGAACCTCTACCTCTAAATAAAATTTCTGAAGTACCTCCTGGTCTTAGCGATCCACCTCCAACATCTACTTGTAGCCCTGAGATTCTACCTCTAAGCATTTCATTGACATCAGAGGTAGGAGTTAATACAGCCTTCGTTAGGTCTGTTTTCATAACAGCACTAATAAGGTCACTCTTCTTTTGAGTACCGTATCCAACAACGATCACTTCATCAAGAGCATTTGCATCTTCTGAAAGTGAAATCATCATTTTTGCTTCGGTAACGGTTACATTTTTAGTCCTATATCCAAGATAAGATATTGTTAGAGTGGCAGACAGATTAGTCACTTTTAGTTTAAAATTTCCATCAATATCAGTAGCCGTTCCATTGCCAGTGCCTTTTTCCAAGATAGAAACACCAATCAGTGGTATATTGTCTTCAGTAGATATCACTTGTCCAGTTACGGTCGTTTGCGCATTTATTGTCACCGCTAATGATAACATTAAACACAAAACTAATAATCCTTTGGATTTTACATTTAGTTGAATTAATTTCATACAAATTATGCTTATTGGTTTATAAATAAATGGATTAGTTTTTAAATTAGTTTAAAGAAATCTTAACATATCGTTCTAAGCAAATATATCATAATTTTTTTAATACAAAAAATATCTATGTATTATTAATTATCATCATGGAACAGATTTGAACAGTTGTTGACTTGAGGTCATTAATATATACAGAAAAATCTGTTACTAAATTATATATCTCAAAACAGTATTACTTGATCATAAATTTGTGAATTCACAGATTTAAACTAATTATTCAAAAATTAGACATCAGAAATATGGCTTTTATTTTAAACTTTTCATGACAATTCACACTGTTTAAGTATTCTTATCAATAGTCTAATGATTTCAAATGCCTTTTGTTGAATTTCTCAATATCATGATATCCACAATATGGGTAAATACCACGATTGGTACAACTACTGCTGGCAATAATACAAATGGAAAGTATGATATTCCTTTATTCGGCTGATCAAAGCATTAGCTCCATAATCTCAGCAGAGTAAACGGGTTCATGAAATACGGTAATTATTTTTAACTCCATCCATTTTCTATTGATTTTTTTTGAAAAAAGGACTTGGATTAATTCTTCTTGTACTATATTAAATCTGCACAATTGTCCCTCCTCCTACCCTTCAACCACTCAAAGATCATCAAATTGCCAAATAGCATAGTAAAGGCATAACCAATGTCTTCAATAGGGATAGTTATTAGTCTAATGCCTAAGTTTTCTGCATCGTCATAGCTGACTATAGGGCTTGGAGTAAGTACTCCTGTTAAGATCCCATTAACTATGAAAAATGGTATCAAGATAATGATAAACGTAATAAAAAAGCGTCGTAAAAGATCTACATAATATAATACTCCAATGATGAGAGTCACTGCTAAAAAGCTATAATTGACAGCGGTATATGCTTTTGATAAGTTTGTGAAAAATATGGCAGTTGCTATTACAATAAATACAATTGCTATGATCTGTGTCGATTTTCTAGCTAACTTGAGATCGGGTAAAATATACTGGAAACTGAAATGGATAAATAGGCTACAGAACGGAATAACAAAAAAGAAAAGCCATTCTTCTATCGGCATTTTAAGAATATTAAAACCAATAGAATAATCTGCATTAAAACTCCAAACTCCTAAATGTGTAAAAATAGCATCCCATATTAAAAATACTATCGCAACGATTGTTGTAGAGATAGAGAAGCTTTTCCAATCCTTAATCAAATCCATGTAAAAGATTGAAAACAACATTGGAACACTGACAGATCCTAAAAGCAAATATAAATATATGGGTATCATGCAGTTTGGCGTCTAAAGAAATACTTTTTAGGCACATACAACATTCCGAAACACTCACCGTCTTCTTTATTCAAATGTTTGTGGTGGACTTTATGGGCTTTTCTTAACCCTATCAAGTATGGGTTTTTAGTTTTATTAAACCAATTAAACCTCCTATGGATCAAGACATCATGTACTAAGAAATAAGTGATGCCATAACACAATATGCCTAGGCCAATAAAAAGTTTGTAGTTTATCTCTGGATTGACTCCGAAATAGAAAAGTGTGATACTCGGAATAGCACCAATTATAAAAAACGCATCATTCTTTTCCAATATATTTTGATACTTAGGTTGATGGTGGTCTTCATGTAATAACCATAGGAATCCATGCATTATATACTTATGCGTCATCCAAGTAACGCCTTCCATCAATGCGAATGTCACAATTACAATTGAAATATAAAATAAGATAATCATAGTGAAGTATTTGCTTTAATATATGGATCTAAATAGTCAGTGCTATCTTTTATCGACAGTTTTTTAGATAAAAAGATTTTATCTTCATTAATAAAATCATTATAACCTAAAAAACCAGGAGCATTTTCTTGAGCTACTAGCCGAACATATCTTAAATTAATATTATCGGCATTTTGTTCTATCAATTGGTTCAAACGTTTTCTATTGGCATTAAATATTTGTAGTTTCCTATATGGATTATAGGAGTATTCAGCCTGTTTCATTGACAAAGACACGACATAAGCTAATACAGAAGGATCTTCACTTTTTCCATGTTTATGAATGAAATTAAGCTCAGCCTCTTTTGTTTTTATTTGATGATAATCTTCTACCAAGGATATAATATCTGTATTAGATGTCATAAATGATAGTGAGAATGCAAGAATATAAGCCATCATACCATATTAAGTTTGTACCTCAAATACGTTTCAAAAAACAAATATAACTTTTTTGGATTTGAGACTCTAATTCTATTTTCTTTCAATGCCACTGCAGGTGTATGAACAATCTTGTTAAGCAAATGCGAATAATAAATATAAGCCACATAAACTCCGAGTTTTGCTTCATTGGGGAGCTGATCAATTCCTACTTTGGCAATTCTAAAGTCTTCTTTAATTTCATCAATAATTTGATTTTTACCGATCTCTGTCAAATTACTAGGATCAATATTAGGAAAGTATGTTCGATTTAGGTCTTCGTAATCCTGCTTCATATCGCGAAGGAAATTTACCTTTTGGAAAGCCGAACCGAGTTTGATAGCTGCAGCCTTTAGTCGATCATACTTCGCATCGTCACCTTTTACAAATATCTTCAAACACATAAGACCAACTACATCTGCCGATCCAAAAATATATTCAGCTATTTCTTCTTGATTGGTATAGACTTTCTTCGTTAGATCTGCTCTCATACTTTTCATGAAAGCACAGATCAAATAGTGAGGTATATCGTACTTATTAACTGTAATTTGAAAGGCATTTATAACAGGATTAGCACTTAACCCATGCTCTAAAGCGAACCACAGATCTTCCTCAAACTTATTTAATAGTTCTTCTTGAGGAAAAGACTCAAAAGTGTCTACAATCTCATCCGCTACCCTAACAAAACCATATACATTGTAGACATCTTGCCTAATTGTCTTACAAAGTAACCCAACAGCTATCGAAAACGATGTACTGTATTTTTTCGTGATCTGTCTAGCAGTGGTATGGCATATTTCATCATAGATTTGCTTCATATACTAAAATGTTTTGAAATTGATTCTGCGGCAATCTTACCAGATATCAATGCTGGAGGCACTCCTGGACCTGGAACTGTCAACTGTCCGGTAAAAAATAGGTTCTTCACTTTTTTACTCTTAATTCTAGGACGTAAAAAAGCAGTTTGCATTAAAGTATTTGCCAATCCATAAGCATTACCTCCGTAAGAGTTATAATCCTTGACAAAATCTTTTACACAAAATGATTTTACAAAAAGTATGTTTTCTTTTACTTTTTGGTCAGTGAGTTTTTCGAGTCTTTCTAGGATAATATCTAGATACCTTTGTCGTATCTCTTCTGTATCTTCTAAGTCAATTGCTATTGGTATTAGGAAAGTAGCGGCTTCTTTGCCTTTTGGAGCAAAAGAATCGTCAGTGATACTCGGGAAACTAGCGTAAAACAATGGGTCTTTAGGCCATGCAGGCGTATCGTATATGTACTCAGCATGAGAATCAAACTCTGTGTCAAAAAAGAGTGTATGATGATTTACATTTTTTATTTTCTTATCAAAACCAATATAAAACAGCAAAGAAGATGGGGCGAACTTCTTGCTTTTCCAATATTTATCGGAGTATTGTCTAAATTTTTGAGGTAATATTTGTTCGGTATGATGGTAATCTGCACCGCTTAATACTATATCGGCTGAAATAAATTCACCATTTACTGTTATACCAGTTGCAGTTCCATTTTCATCAACATCAATTTTTTGGACTTCGGCGTTTGCTATAAATTTTACACCTAGCTCTTCGGCGAGTGTTTTCATGGCTTTTACTACTTCAAACATACCACCTTTAGGATGCCAAGTACCTAAACCAAAGTCAGCCCAATTCATAAAGTTATACATGGCAGGAGTATTAGAAGGCTTAGCCCCAAGGAATAATACAGGGAACTCTATGATCTTAGTTAATCTAGGGTTAGAAAACTTGTTAGCCACTTGCTGTCTAATGCTGTAAAACAATTGAGTAAGCTTTGTCACTGTCTTAGGAGTAATTAATTCTAAAGGAGACACACCAGGTCGATATACCAAGTCTTTTACAGCTACATTGTAATTGCTCTCAGCTGTTTTAAGAAATTTTGCTAAATGTACCGAACTACCCTTTTCTTCTGCTTCAAACAATGCATATATCTTATCCAGATCTGCTGATATCGTGATACTATCATTTTCTCCAAAATAGACCTGATATCCCGGATCTAGCTTGATTAGTTGGTAATAATCTGATGGTTTTTTACCAAAATCACCAAAAAATCTCTCGAAGACATCTGGCATCCAGTACCAAGTAGGTCCCATGTCAAAAACAAACCCATCATGGTGTAGCTGTTGGGCTCTACCTCCAAAAGATTCATTTTTTTCATAAATAGTAACAGTATTACCTTGTTTGGAAAGGTAACAAGCAGCGGAAAGGGATGAAAATCCTGATCCAAGTATGGCAATTGATTTATTCATTGTTTAATAAATGTGATTTTTAATTAAACAAAGAACATGCTCGCTTATAAATAGTTTAAATAAGATGTTCAAATCCTTCATAAAAAGTTATATTTTTGCAAGAGTTTTCTAATGCATAGTTACTCCAAATTTTTCCAACAACCTTAAAAGTGTTGTTTGTATTTTTCAACAAATCGACTATTTGGGTATAAATCACTTTTTTTTCTTGATCTGTTCTATCTATCATAAAAGCACAAATCCAATTTATTTGCTCAAATTGACCGTTTATAGCTACCAAATCATCAACGGGGATGTCTCTGCCGAGATAAATTGTTCTCTCTCCAATAGATTTTAAGTGATATACCATAAACAATAGTCCAATTTCATGCACCTCTCCTTCGGGAAGATACAAAATATTTACGTGTTTATACTCTATTTTGGATTTAGGAAGAATAGCGATATTAAGTAAAATTTTTTGATAGATTAAGTTAGATATGAAATGTTCTTGTGATGGATTGACTCTTTTGGTTTGCCATAGAATCCCTATATGGTTTAGTAAAGGAATAAATGAATTGACAAATATTTCTTTAAAACTTAGTGTTTTAATCTGAGTAGAATAAATCTCTTCAAATAAATCTGCATTGTAAGAAAACATACTGACTAGAAGTGCATTGATATTATAATTACTTGAGAAAGTATCTAATGAAACTGATTTAGCTGTATTTTCCAGTTCTTCATCTGATCGTTTAGCTAAGTCAGAAATCTTATAACCATGCTGTTGCAATAGGCTAATATTCAAAATCTTCTGTAAATCAAGAATGCCATATTTCCTAATATTTCTACCAAGCCTGCTAGGGTTAAATATTTCAAACCTTTTTTCCCAAATACGGATAGTATGAGCCTTAATGCCACTCAATAACTCTAAATCTTGAATGCTAAAAGTATTTTGAACGTTGTTTATCATATAAGCCATTTAGATAAACAAAAGTATGATTTTTTTTTGGGAGTAGTTAAGATCCTTTAGCCTTATAATGCAACTGCACCAAACCTGTATCAAATTGCTTGGATGACACAAGAGTAAGGTTTTGCTCTGGATAATTATTATTAAAGAGTCTTACACCTTCTCCTAGCATGATGGGTATTATGGATATAATCATTTCATCAAATAGCTTGAGAGCCAATAATTCGTTAACTATTTGTGCTCCTCCGTCGCAGAATATATTTTTTCCTTTAGACTGTTTGAGTGTCCGAACCAAGTTCTCAATATCTCCAGTATAAAATTTCAAATTACCAATTGATGGCCTCTCTGAGCGGGTGATGATGTAAGTATCTTTATCAGCATGAGGGTGCTCATCTACGTGTTGCATCACCCAGTCGTAAGTCTTTCTTCCTACGATTACTGTATCTATATCTGCAATAAATGCATTGTATCCATAATCTTCGCCTTCTTTTTGCACTATATCTAAAAAGCTCAAATCATCCTTGGGTTTAGAGATATATCCGTCTAGCGAACAGGCTATATATATAATCAATTTTCTTTCTTTCATATCGATATTTAATGAAGTGGCTAATTCTAATTATCTAATAAAAAGCATCAATAAATGATTCAATCAAAACTAAGGGAGAAAATGAAATTTATTTTGATTAAACACTGGTTATGCTACTGGCAAGTAATGTTGCTCATTAATGGCATCTCTGACATAGCCCTTTAGAAGCTCTACCTGATCTTCCCCTAATTTTTCTCCCACTTTACCTGCTTTATAAGCCGTTAACATAAATAAAATCGCAATAGGTAGACCCCAAATAAAGTTGCTGTGTTCTCCCATCATTTTAAGAGATATGGCATAAGACGACATCACAAATCCTGCCATTCCCACGGTAAAATATATAAAGACGAATAAAGTCCAAACAGTTGGTTTTGGACCAATGATACCAGCAATTACTGTTTTGGAAGCATCGTCCTCATCTTCTTCGATTCTAAAATTCAATTGAGGTGACCAGAAATGTTGTTCGGCTTGTGCTATGTCTAAGATAATATGATGATTCACCATGTTACCTATTATATTGGTAGGCAAGGATTGCATATTCAGTTTTAGCTTTCGATTGACAACCTCTACTGACTGGTTGATCGAAAATTTAAATCTGGGCCTAATATGTGTAATAGAAGTGTCGATATGGATATTTTGAGTAAAATTACAAGATTAGCTGTGATTTAAAACATGATCTTGGTCATGCTTAATATCACAGTACTTTTTTAAAGCAAATACTGCTTTTCACGTCCTGATATTGCCCATAGTTTGGGATAATCCTGTATAGATTTTTCTTATACAATCTAATGGCTTCAGGTTGGTTATAACCCGTTTCTAGAATACAATTAGTATAGCCTAACTCTTTTGACCAGAGCTCAATTTTTAATAAAATTTTTGAGGCTAAACCTTTATTCCTATGGTCTTCGAGGATGTACATTCTCTTTACTTCCATTGTTTTGCTATCATACTCCTTTAAAGCTCCACAACCGATAGCTTTAGCTTTATAATATAATACTATGGTATGTTTTATCACATCAATATTATTAAATTGATGGTAAAACTCGTGATCGTCACCGTCTCTAATCTTAAGGTCTTTATCTAGTAATGTGACAAGATCAATGAAGTCTTTGTTTTCTGAATTAGTAAGTACAAATTTGTAGTCTGGTTCTGCTGGCATTTGTGATTAAGTTGCTAACTAAAAAGTGCTTTATTACTTTGAATTGTAAAGATAATAGAAATTATTCAGTAGTAAAACCGCAAGGTGATCTATCATGTTAACTTCGGCCTCAACAGTCCTTTTAGGCTTGTTGGTGCCTTTCTAAAATAAGTATTGCTGCCATATTTTACAATTTTTATTTAAAAATTATTATCTAAGCTTGAATAAAAAATGAAATATATCAGAGACTTTTTATCTTTACATTCAAAATTTTTATAATATGTCAAATCAAATATTAGGTGTTGGGTCTAGAGTAAAGCATCCAGCATTTGGAGAAGGTGCAATTATATATGTAGATGTAGCTGCTTATAAGGTGTGTTTCATGCAATTTGGACTGAAGCATGTGGGCAAAGATTATGCAGGATGGGAAGTAGTAGAAGCTATAGAAGCGGAAGAATCTATTAGCTTTACTGCAGCGGAAAAAGCCTTGGTTAAAATACTAAAGAACTACAATGGAATCCAATCTCCTGTAGATTTAGGGGATAAATGGGATGGAGGAACTTTAATCTTAAAGCCCAAAGATGACAGCATGAAGGAAAAAGAAATGCCAATTGATACTTTCTTTCATAAAATAGTAATGGTTCGTGATAGAATCAGAGTTATGGAACAGCGTATAAATAGCAGTGATTTGACTGACGAAGAGAAAGTAAATCTTCAACAATACATCACTAGGATATATGGTAGCTTGACTTCATTTAATGTCCTTTTTAAATATAAAGATGATCACTTTGTTGGAGACAAGAGTTAGTACATCAATATAAACGATCTTTTTAACAACATTCTAAGTAAGAAACCCTTTTTATATAAGAGTCTTCTTTAAAAACCATGAAGTGTTTAAAACACATTAAAATAATGTATTGTAGTCACTTTATTAGTAAATACAACAAATGGTAAATAAGTTTATAATATTTTTTATAATATTAGGTAGTCTTTCTTCCTGTATTGAATCACAGAATCAGTTTTCTAAAATACCTCCGGGTATGTGGCGAGGGGTATTATATTTAAATCCTAATGCCCAAGTAAATGCTGTTGATAAAAAAGCAATAACTACCAATCCAGACAACTCGGAGCAGTTGCCTTTTAACTTTGAAGTAATATATGATACGCCTGACGATTTTCATATTGTGATACACAATGCTGATGAAAGAATTAAGGTGGATAACATACTTTACGGAAGAGATGCCACTACGGCTAAAGACACATTACAGATTCAGTTTTTAGAATACGATACTAGAATCTCTGCTGTCTATGAAGAAAAAGTGATGGAAGGGTTTTGGCATATAAATTATAAAGACAATTATGCTGTAAAGTTTAAAGCCGTTCATGGTGATACTATAAGGTTTGACAAAGGCATAACTACGCCAGACATTGATATAGCTGGTAAGTGGGATGTTATGTTTGAAAATGGCACAGAATCAGAATATCCTGCTATTGGCACATTCCAGCAAAATGGCAGTTACTTGACTGGTACTTTTGAAACGGAGACAGGAGATTATCGTTATTTAGAGGGAAAAGTAGCTGGGAATAAGGTTTTTCTATCTTGTTTTGATGGTGCTCATGCATTTTTATTTGAAGGAAAAGACTTGGGAGATGGACAATTAAATGGAATTTTCAAATCAGGCATAAGCTATACTGCTCCATTTATTGCCGTCAAAAATCAAGGAAAATCATTAGCTGATCCGTTTACGCTAACGAAGGCTACAACTGACGAACCAATTATGTTGAGCTTTCCTAATAGTGATGGCAAAATGGTATCTCTAAATGACCCTCAATATAAAGGAAAGACTAAGATAATAGATATCATGGGTACTTGGTGTCCTAACTGTAAGGATGCTTCCAACTTCTTGAAGGAATTTAAAAAATCACCAGAAGGTCAGGATGTAGTTGTCATCGGATTAGCCTTTGAAAGATACAAGGATGAAGCAAAAAATCTTGCCCAAATCAAAAAATATAAGGAAAAGTCACAAACTCCTTGGGAGATATTATTAGGAGGATATTATGCCAAAAGTGAAGCTGCAAAAGCAATACCACAAATAGATCAGATTATGTCTTACCCTACTATGTTATTCTTAGATAAGGACAATAGGATTAAATATATCCATACTGGTTTTTCTGGACCTGCAACTGCAGAATATGAAAACTTCAAAACAAAATTTAATACAATAATAAACGATCTATAAATGTCAAATAATTCACTTATTCCTAAAGTTGTAATGATAACCGGAGCATCAAGTGGTATCGGCAGAGCGACTGCTTTAAAATTTGCTAAGAAGGGTTACCACCTTATAATTACAGGACGAAGAATCGAAAAACTTGAAGAATTAAAATGGAAAATTAAAAAAAAGTATGGATCGAAAGTGAAAATACTTGCATTTGATGTACGTAAAAAGACAGAAGTAAAAAAAGCCATCAACAGTCTGTCTGGTCATTGGAAAAACATACAAATCCTTATAAATAATGCAGGACTAGCAAAAGGACTTGATTATATCAATGAAGGAAAAATAGAGCATTGGGAGACCATGATTGATACGAATGTCAAAGGCTTACTTTATGTTACAAGGATCGTATCTCCTCAAATGGTCAATCGGGGTTCTGGCCATATAATAAATATTTGTTCTACTGCTGGTCACGAAGTATATACCAAAGGCAATGTTTATTGTGCTACCAAACATGCTGTAGATGCCCTTACAAAAGGGATGAGGATGGATCTTTACACTCATGGTATCAGAGTTAGTCAGATATCCCCTGCTCATGTCGAAGAAACTGAGTTTGCTGTTAATAGGTTTGATGGTGATAGTGAGAAAGCAAAAATATATGAAGATTTCAATCCTCTAAAGTCGTGTGATGTAGCGGAAACAATCTTTTTTATTGCCTCTAGACCCAATCATGTCAATATCCAAGACATCATTATTATGGGTACACAACAAGCTCCAGGAGGCAATATAGATCGGACTGGGAGGAAGTATGATTAATGGTTGATAAAGATAATGGTTGATGGTTGATGGTTAAAAGATAATGATTGAAAAAGTTCAGAGTTAAATGTTAATAGTTAAAAAAGGCAACTATTTAGGCTATGACTCTAGCATGGGTAAATATGGGCAGATGCCAATGAACAATAGATCATTATATCTGCTGTTTCTAACTGAAAATCAAAAAATCTGTTACTTTTGCCCCTCAATTAGCAAAACATGATAAAAGGATTTATATTTGATCTAGATGGAGTCATCGTAGATACAGCGAAATACCATTATTTAGCTTGGAAAAGCTTGGCAAATTCCTTAGGCTTTGACCTTTCAGAAGAAGAAAATGAGCAATTAAAAGGTGTAAGTCGAGTAGAATCACTAGAATACATCCTGAAATTAGGAAAAGTTACGCTTTCCGATAATGAAAAAAGCAAGTTTTTATATTCCAAAAATGATCAGTATATAAATTTATTGGATGAATTGTCTTCAGATGACATTCTACCAGGGATAATGAATTTGTTAGATGAAATCAAAAACGCTAAGATGGGTTTGGCATTGGGAAGTGCAAGTAAAAACTCAAAACCGATTTTGTCTAAACTAGGAATCTTAGAGATGTTTGACTTTATCTCAGATGGCAATAGCACTTCGAAATCCAAACCCGATCCAGAGGTATTCTACATAGCGGCGAAAGGAATTGGCCTAAATCCTTCCGATTGTGTAGTGGTCGAAGACTCAATCAAAGGGCTAGAAGCAGCTAAAACGGGTGGATTTATGTCTATTGGGCTGGGGGATGCCAAAGTGCTAGCCAATTCAGATGCTACATTTGAGTCATTAGAAGGGATTACACTGACTAAGATCCAAAATCTATACAAATCATAACCATTTTTATTTCGCACTTGATTCAAATTCAGAGGCAAACTTTTTAACTTTTTAGAAATGAAGGATTATATCAAATTAGATGAGTGGAAGATCATTGAAGATCACTACAATATTGACCACAATGAAGTATCAGAATCTCTATGCTCAATTGGTAATGGTCATATGGGGCAAAGAGCTAATTTCGAAGAGGATTATAGTGGCAAGACATTGCAGGGAAGCTACGTAGGCGGTGTCTACTATCCTGACAAGACCAAAGTGGGATGGTGGAAAAATGGATACCCTGAATACTTCGCGAAGGTATTAAATTCAGTAAATTGGATCGGATTAAACATTGAAATCAATGGAGAAATATTAGACCTTCATCAAACCGCTAAGATCACAAACTTTTACAGAGAACTCGATATGATGAATGGCATTCTAAGAAGATCATTCTCATGTGAGATGAAAAATGGTGCTGTTGTAGAAGTCAAAACCCAAAGATTTGTCAGTATGAATCAGGTAGAGTTGGGTGTAATATCCTATTCTTTATCGGTAATCAATATGGATGCAGTTATACATATTACTTCTTATTTGGATGCAGACATTACAAATAAGGATTCTAACTACGACGAAAACTTTTGGTTGGAAATAGATCAATTTTCCAATCTGGAAAGAATGTCCGTAACAACAGAAACCAAGAAAACGGATTTTGTAGTCAATGCTACTGTATTTACCCAGATAGAGCAAAATGGTACATACATTACTCAGCCTAATGCATACGGTACTCATGACAAATACGCTAATCAATCATTCTACATAAATACAAAAAAAGGTGAAGAGATTACGTTAGAAAAATTTGTCGTAATCGCATCATCCCTTAACCACAATCCATTAGAATTTGAACAAAATGCGGATAGCATCTTAAACCAAGCTGTATTTAAAGGTATCAGTCAATTAGAAAATGAACACAGTGCCCAATGGCATAAAATCTGGAATGATTGTGATATAAGTATTTCAGGAGATGTTGCAGCTCAACAAGGCATTAGGTTTAATATTTTTCATTTGTATCAGACTTACACGGGACGAGATTCTAGGTTAAATATAGGCCCAAAAGGATTTACAGGTGAAAAATATGGAGGAAGCACTTACTGGGATACAGAAGCATACTGCATACCTTTCTATATGAGTACTACCTCAGAAGAAGTTGCAAGAAATCTACTAGTTTATAGGCATAATCATCTTGGAAAGGCAATAGAGAATGCTACAAAACTTGGATTTAAAGATGGAGCGGCCCTCTACCCTATGGTCACTATGAATGGAGAAGAGTGTCATAATGAATGGGAAATAACATTTGAAGAAATACATAGAAATGGCGCTATTGCTTTTGCCATTTATGATTATATAAGATATACAAATGATACAACTTATATAGCTGAATATGGTCTAGAGGTTCTGATTGCTATAGCTAGATTTTGGTCTCAAAGGGTAAACTTTTCAGAAGAAAAAGGGAAGTATGTCATGTTAGGAGTGACAGGACCTAATGAATATGAAAACAATGTCAACAACAACTGGTATACCAATTATATTGCATGTTGGTGTATGGATTATGCGACTGAGTGTTACAATAAATTAAAAGAGACTAATCCTGAAAGGTTACAAGAAATTGCAAAAATTACCAATTTTAAGGAGTCAGAATTAGACAAGTTTTATAAGATCACATCTAACATGTATTATCCTGAAAATAAAGAATTAGGGATCTTCTTACAGCAAGATGGATATATGGATAAGGAACAAATCTTGGTAAATGATCTTCCAACCGCTGATAGACCATTAAATCAAAAGTGGTCTTGGGACAGGATACTAAGGTCTTGTTTTATCAAGCAGGCCGATGTATTGCAAGGCATTTACTTCTTCGAAGACCAGTTTAATCTAGAAACCCTAGAGCGAAATTTTCACTTTTATGAGCAAAGGACAGTACATGAGTCATCGTTATCACCATGTGTACACTCGATACTAGCAGCTAAGATTGGTGATGAAGCTAAATCTTATGAGATGTATCTAAGGACCAGCCGATTGGATCTAAATGATTATAATAATGACACGGAGGATGGTCTTCACATTACAAGTATGGCTGGTACTTGGTTATCGATCGTCAAAGGTTTTGGGGGTATGATGGTTAAAGATGACAAACTTCATTTCACGACATTTTTACCAACAGGATGGGAAGGTATTTCATTTAAAGTGAAATATAGAGGGAGAGTCATTGCAGTGCAAATAAATAAATCTGGAGCAGAGATTAAGAAAGAAAGTGGTGATAGCTTATCTGTAATATTAAATAATAAAGTAGTAAGTTTGTAAATCTAAATTCTAAATTAAGGGACAAATAAATAATAAGTTTGTGCTGATTCGGGACGTAGCTCAGTCCGGTAGAGTACTCGGCTGGGGGCCGAGCGGTCGCAGGTTCAAATCCTGTCGTCCCGACATTATGCAATCCAAATGAACACAAAAGCCTGTAAATCTACTGATTTACAGGCTTTTGTGTTTTTAGGGCAATCAATTAAAACTAAAGGAAATCAATGGTTTTGGGCGTCATTCGGTGCGTCTTTTGGTGCGTCATTTTTTTATATGATAAAGACATTATATATTCGCTTAATAAACTGATAATCTATTAGTTGTATTTAATATAGTCTGGTGTTATTTGTATTCGATTTTACTAAAAACTAGCAATTTGTATTGCGTCATTTTTAACTAAAATTTTTACACCATGAAATCTACATCAACTTTTTCCATTATTTTTTTCCCTAAAAAGGGTAAAAATAAAAGTGACATTCAAACTCTTTATACCCGAATCACTTATAATTCCTCCCGAATTGACATAAGTTTAAAGAGGAAAATTAATGCTAATGATTGGGACACCGTCAAAAGCAGACTTAAAGGAAATTCAATAGAGTCAAAAAGAATAAATAACTATATTGAAGAGATAAGAT
>JBBKVK010000288.1:0-4896 GCA_037968395.1 Saprospiraceae bacterium
CCTCAGGAGTAGCATTAATATTATTATCACCTTTGTTAATTCCAATTACTATTGGTCTATTGCTTACCGGAGAAGGCTATGTGTTTTACCTGCAAGAAAGAGTGGGCTTAAAGCAAAAGTTATTCAATATATATAAGTTTGCCACCATGCTTAAAAATAGTCCGAACATGGCTGGGGGACTTATAACAACCAAAAAAGACCCAAGATTGACACCTATGGGGGACTTTTTACGTAAAAGTAAGATCAATGAGCTACCTCAACTATTAAATATATTTTTTGGAAACATGAGTGTCGTTGGTCCAAGACCTGTGATGCAAAAAAGTTTTAATGCCTACCCTAAACATGTCCAAGAAGTTATTTATAATGTAAAACCAGGACTCACAGGCATAGGATCAATTGTTTTTAGAGATGAAGAAGAACTTATTACAAAAGTAAAAGAAGCAGGTGGAGATACTTGGGACTTCTATAAAAACACAATTTACCCTCATAAGGGAAAACTTGAAGAATGGTATCAAGCAAACCAATCGTTTTGGATAGATCTTAAAATTATATTTGCTACTGCTTGGGTAGTGTTAAAACCAGAAAGTGACATTGTGTACTATTGGTTTAAAGGAATTTCAAAAAGGGAGTTTTAAAGGGAAACATGAAAGGTTATAATATTGTAAATCGAATATTAATAGTTGTTGTTCTTTTAGTGGTATCGACAAAAAACATTTACGGACAGCAAGACACTATTTTTTTAGATAGAAAGTTTCAAGTTACGGAATCTGAAAACTATTCCTATTTTAGAATTGCAGAGCCTAAGACCAATGGTAATTATCTTATAAAAGACTATTATAAATCAGGTCAATTGCAGATGGTAGGAGTCTCAAATTCACTTGATGACAAACAAATGATTAATAGGGTCGTTCGGTACAATCATGATGGTTCGATACAATCTATTTGTGATCACAAAAACTACACTGATGGTTGGATAACTTTTTACAACAAAGAAAACCAAAAGACGGCTTCTTTATGGTGTATTGATAGTAGAAAAAATGGAAAGGCTAATTTTTATGACGAATATGGAAAAATAATTTCAAAAGGAAAATTTAAAAATGATGTGCCATATGAAGGAAAGATGCCGGCAGTTTCTGGATTGAGAACTAGAAACACGAATTCCTTTTTCATATATAAAAAAGGAGAAAGAGTTGGGCTTATAAACTACTATGAAAACAATGAAAGATCGGTTGAGGTTGTACTTGATGATTTGGATATGAAGAGTGCAGTATATTTTTTTTCAAATGGAAAAAAAGCTGGCAAAGGAACCTTTGAAGATGATCGCCCTTTTAGCGGAATTCATTTAGAATTTGAGGATAAAATAATGTATAGCTTCAAACCTTCAGCAATAACGTATCGAAGTTTGTTTAATAATGGACGAGTAGAATGGAGAGAATCCTATGTAAAAAATAAAAAAATAGCAACATGTGAATATAGAAACGGATACCCTTATGAAGGAAAGTTGCTTGAAAAAAATAAACTTGTAATCTTTAAGCAAGGAAAGGAATGTAATGAAGTACAGTTATATGACGAAGGGCAAGGTGTGTTTTATAATAGGTATACAGTGAATATTGATGGATTTAAAAATGGGACAACTACTTTTATAAACCCGATTACAAAGAGAGAATATAAAGGAACCTATAAAGATAATGATCCTGAGAATGGCTATATATATGAGAACTCGTCATTACACTTTTATAAAAATGGGCTAAAGGAAGACTCTTCAATTGTGTTTAATAAAAGTTGGGGAGTACAACAAAAATATAGTAACCTGAATGATAAAAAGCATGGACTAGCTTTTTCGGTTGCAACGCCAACAAAGGATACTATTTGGTGTGTATACAGGGAAGGGAAACCATTTGATGGGAGAGTTATGAGTCAGAAAAGTAGGTACATAGTTCAAGAGTATTTAAAAGGCGAATTGGTCAAAGAGTTTGAATATTCAAATAAGAATAATAATACACTTCGAAGAGTTGAAGGAATGATATCGAATGGGAAAGTGGAATATTATGATGAAAATGGGCAATTATGGCTTGAAGGAGAAAAACAAGATGGAAAACCTTGGAATGGCCAGTTTTTAAAAATTAAAGAAGCATCTACGTATAAAAATGGGAGATTGAACGGGGTCAAATCAACATATGACTATAATATAACAAAACTTGAAAAAACAGAAACCTTTGTAAATGATACGCTTGAAGGATTATGTGAGGTTTTTTATCCTATAGAAGCTAAAGGTTATTATAAAAAAGGCAAGCCTTTTGAAGGGAGATTTTATGAAAACAAAATATTGTTTTCGTATCAAAATGGTAAGAAAGAAGGAACGGTACAATTCAATGAAAACGGACTTAATTGTTCAATAAGTTACAAAAAGGACTTGAAAGAAGGTAATAGTTTTTATCAAACGTATATGAAGCCACTAACTGTAGAGCTTAAGTATCTAAACGATACTTTTTATACGTTTGCGAAAGATACTTTTAGTTTCAAGCTAGTATTTAAAGATGACAAACCTTTTGAAGGCATTGAGTTTAATAATAATAAATTGTCACAATATAAAAATGGTATCTTAGAAGGATACCAACTGCTTTATAAACATGATAATTTGCGGAATCAAATAAAATCAGTAATTCATTTTAAAGCTGGTGAATTGAGCGATACTTCTTTCTATTTTTTCGATAACCTTAAACTATTTGGTGTATATGAAAAAGGGATCATCATGGAAGGCTATGATATGCCACTTAAATCTCAAAGACCGGGCGAAGAAATATTTTTTCCTAGATACAATAATGGCGTTGCATCAAATATAGAAATGAAAGGAAGCTATCCGAATAATGCCTGTATAATGCATGATGATAAACCATGGTCGGGTGTTTATACAGATATAAATAAATATCCTTTTATGTTTAAATATGGAGAAGGAGTTCTACAAAACACTTTCATTTTAGGAGGAATCGATACTATCTCAAACACTTTTTATTATGACCATAAGTCAGTAACAAAGGATAGAAATGGAGAAATAACTGCAAAAGGAGTTTATACGGATTCGACCTATTCTACGGGCACAATAAGCCCTATAGGAGGGAATAAATATTCCATAAAAAACAACTTTTTATCGGATGGATGTATGCTGTTTGATGATATCAGCTCAAGGTTTTTTGGAAATTTTGATACTATAAAAGTTTGCCAAATAGACACTATTGTTACTGTAACTTCTGTCTCTAATAAACACGATATTTATACGGAAATGTCTTTTATTAGTAACACTTTTTTTAGTATTCCCACCCAAATGAATATGGCATATTTTTATGGATTGTCAGACTTAGATCATACAACGAAAACATACCTGAGATCAAACAACAAACTACTTACAACTGGAAGTAAGCATAATTATAGCAAAACGGGTTCGTTTTTAGAACAGGATAAAAATACATTTAAATATTTATCGTACGATGATGAAAGTTTTATAACAGAAAAAGAGTTTAATTTAGTGGAGCTTTTAGAGTTTGTAAATATAAAATAGGAGGCTTATATCTAATAATATTTGCTACTGCTTGGGTAGTATTAAAACCAGAAAGCGACATTGTGTACTCTTGGTTTAAAGAGCTTCCAAGAAGGTCTTTCTAGTTCGGTATTATCAGCACGAACCTATTATCATCCCAGAGTCATTTTTATTAATTTCAACCAACACATTAAATGCGAAAAATTGACATTATAGCAGGGGCTAGACCTAATTTTATGAAGATCGGTCCTATAGTGCATGCTATTCATAGATATAATGAAAATAATATTGATTCTAAAATTGAATATAGGCTCATTCATACTGGACAACATTATGACAAAAAAATGAGTGAAGATTTTTTCACTCAACTAAATATACCAGAACCCAACATAAACCTTGGAGTTGGATCAGGAAGTCAAGCCACACAGACAGCAAACATCATGATGAGGTATGAAGAGGCATTGCAAGAGTGGAAACCAGAACTTTGTTTGGTAGTTGGTGACGTCACTTCCACAATGGCTTGTTCGGTCGTTGCCAAAAAAGAGTGGATCAAAGTAGCTCATGTAGAAGGAGGAATAAGAAGTGGAGATGAAAAAATGCCTGAAGAAATTAATCGAATGGTAACAGATAGCATTACAGATTATTTCTTTACAACGTCTCAAATTGCCAATGAAAACTTAAAAGAGCTTGGACATGGAGAGGAAAAGATTTACTTTGTAGGAAACACTATGATAGATTCGCTTTTGGCTAACCTTGGAAGGTTGATAGAGCCAGAAGTTTATAAAAAAGTAGGGTTGAAGAATGGGGAGTATTTAGTAATGACCTTACACCGTCCTTCCAATGTAGATGCGATGGAAAGCTTAAGGTCTTTACTCGACATAATAAATACAAATAGTAAGAATAAAAAGATCATTTTTCCTATGCACCCGAGGACAAAAAAAATGTATGATCAACTAGGAATGTCGTTTGAAAACCTTGTAATCGTCGAACCAATGTCTTATTTGGAGTTTATTTTTATGATAAAAAACGCTTTAGGAGTCATTACGGACTCTGGAGGCATTACGGAAGAAACTACCGTATTAGGAGTTCCATGTATGACGTTGAGAAATTCAACCGAAAGACCTGAAACGGTAACTATGGGAACGAATGAAATGGTTGGCACAAACCCTGAAAACATAAAACCATTTCTGGAGAAATTGCTTAAAGGAGAATGGAAAAAAGGAAGTATTCCTGACCTTTGGGATGGTAAAACAGCAGATCGAATTGTCCAAATTATCACTAAATTATAGCATGATTTCTGTAAGGTAATTATTAATAATTTCCCTTTGAATGAGTCAATGAAAATAGCTGGTTATGATGTT
>JBBKVK010000289.1:0-2774 GCA_037968395.1 Saprospiraceae bacterium
TCTATATTTTAATATTCATTTATTGAAATAATAAGCGTCTTATTCAATTTTGAGATAGTATACATCAGATTTATTTCTTAAAATACTTTTAAGTTGAAAAGCACCAAATTTTCCACCACAATCTTCTTTAAAATCAAAAATTAAACAATTTCTAGGCAAACCAGAAAAAATTAAAGTAAAATAATGCTTATTATTGGCATTACATATCGTCCAAATAGGGAAATAGGTGATATTTTCTGCATGAACTAGATCACTTACATGGTCTGAATGTTGGTCATATAAGTAAGAAGTTTGCCATATTCTAATTAAAGCATCTTCTGATCCACTTTCAAATAAGAAATGTAATACCACTTGACCAACTTCATGAATCTGATTTTGTATTTCTAAGAGAATGTCAGCCTCAACAGATACTTTTGGTTTATCGATAATTACTACACTCATAATGTTAACCTCATTCTATAGTCTTCCATTAAATAGCCATTTCCAATATCTATATCTTCTACTAATTCTGTAACAAACCCAAGATGCTCATAAAAGGTTACCGCCTTATTATACCTATTTACATTGAGTGAAATAGATTCCAAATTATTGGTTTTTGCAATCTCTATTACGTGGTTAATAAGTTTTTTCCCAATTGATTTCCCTTGAAAATCTGGAATAATATAGATCTTGTGAATTTTAAGGTAGCTATCATAAATTTTTATCCCAACAAACCCCATTACAACCCCATCTTCTTCATATGAATAAAACAAATGACCTTCTTTGAGTTGCTTTTGTAAAGATGCAGTAGTATACATTAAGTCAAGCATATAATACAATTGAGCATCTTTAAGTATTCCATCAAATGCCAGAGGCCAAGTAGTATGTGCTACTTTCTGTATTTTCCAGATGTCTTTTTCTTCTAAAAAGTAAATCATTTATTTCAGGCTTACAATTTTTAATGATGAGAAACAAATTTCCTTATCACTTTCTGCATGCCATAAAAAGGCCTCTAATTCTACAGCATCTTTAGGAACTTTACTGTCAAGGAAAGATGTATTTTTACCTATCACATTATTTGACCTCTGCATACGGAGCATGTTTGTTATTTTGCTCCCATTATTACTTTTAAATGTAATAATCATCTGAGTCCAACGCCACATTTGAGGCTCTATATCCTTAATTTCATAATCCACATATAATCTCACAAACTTTTCCTCAGAGGTTAAAGGTAAATTAATTGGAGGTATACTTTGATTATCTTTATTCAAACAAAACTCATCGTTTGATACAAACAACAATAATTCTTGATGAATGGGATTAGTGTATATAAATCTTGTATCAAGTAGTTTATTCACTTCCTTGTCAACCTTATTACGTCCAACAATTGCTAAGTAATATGGTTTGGTCATTTCTCCCACTTTTATCAAACCACCATGGTGGGCTTGATGAGTCATCCACATATTTAAGAATCCACAAATCCCTATAAAAGCGAAAATAATAGTTTTCGAAAATACATCTTTTGAAGACTGGAGTAGGGCTGCTAAAGGTAATGCCAGAATAGGGTAGACCTGAACCATTGTTCTTTGCCCAAGGCTACCACCATACCACCAAATATCCCAAGCAAAAGCGATATAAATAAATAAAGGGATAAAGATGGCAACTGGATAAAACCATTCTGGATTTTGTTTACGTAATTTTAAAATACCAAGAATAGATAGGAACATTACAGGTGTATAAACTAACCATCCCGCTCTGAAACTAAATAATCCATCCAAAATATGTGGATGAAGCCACGAAAAGCCCTGATCTTGATAACTATATTGTATAGCATTCCCACTTACGTATTTCCAGTAAATTAATTGAATACTTCCTATAAGGAAAATAATAAAGCCAGATATAATTATCGTCTTAACATTATCCTTTAAATATTTAAATATATTCCCTCTTTTAGCAAAAAGTAAAAATAATATTGGAATCAAAATTGAAATAGCTTCAGTAGGTCTTGCAAGAGCCATAAGGCCAATAATAATAGCTGAACCGAAGTAATATCTTTTTCTATTAGATTTAAAAATCCCAACACTATTCCAAAGCAATAAACTGTATCCTGCAAAAAGATAATTATGAGCCATAGCATTTGTAATAGCGCCATATTCTAACAGATTAGTACAAAGTGCAATAATCAATACAGTCCAAGTTACAATCCAATCTTCAAAGTAAATTAAAAGAAACTTTCGCAAATAATACAACCCAATAAATACCATTAAAAAGCCATATAGCATTAAGGTCAGCTGGTAGGGTAGCGAATATCCATCTAAATCATACCCTAGCATAAAAGCTGCTGTATGCCCTACCAAAAATGCTGGCAAATATAATACAGACATGCCAATGGTATATTTCATTACATTATTTCCATTATCAATCGGATAATAAGAATCAGAGAAAGGAGCATAATTGTACTTTTTCCTATCTAGCTCAGCAAAATCTAGTTTTTTAACATCCCGGTGTAACAATATTGCAGGAAGGTAGAGATAATAACCAGCTACATCCCATGATATTGTTGCTTCTGTACCCGCTTTTTTGTATTTTGGATAATAACCGAATCCAATAAGCAGGTAAACCACCATTACTAATAAAATAGAGTAATATGAAATTGATTTCTTAATACGCTTTATAATTTATGGTAAATATAAAAGAAAGAAATGAAGTTAGTAAATCACGTTAAAGATATAAAAAGAAAAAGGCGAGCATAAGCTCGCCTTTTTAATGGGTGGAAGATGGGATTCGAACCCACG
>JBBKVK010000290.1:0-2810 GCA_037968395.1 Saprospiraceae bacterium
AATCAAAAATAATATATACTGGGAAAATATTTGGACATTTTCGTTAACGGGTATTCGGGATATGCCTCTTACTTATGGCAAGAAATTACTAACCCTCATATAAAATCATACTTTTATTGGTTAATTGGGGTATCATTATTCTTCTTTATGTTAGAAGTAGTCATACCATGGAGAAAGAAACAAGCTCAAATTCGTAAAGACTTTTGGTTGGATGCATTTTACATGTTTTTCAATTTCTTTTTGTTTTCTTTAGTGATTTACAATGCTGCATCTGATGTAGTAGTCAATCTATTTAATGACACTATTAGATCTATATCTGGCGGTTTTGATTTTCAACAATCCAACCCTTTAAATAGCTGGCCAATGTGGTCTGTTTTATTAATTGGATTTTTGGTGAGAGACTTTGTTCAGTGGTGGATACATAGATTATTACACAAATCCGATAAACTTTGGGAATTTCATAAAGTACACCACTCCGTAGAAGAAATGGGATTTGCTGCCCATCTAAGATACCATTGGATGGAAAACGTTGTTTATAGGTCCTTAGAATACCTTCCTTTAGCGCTATTGGGTATTGGACTGTACGACTTCTTTATCATTCACATATTTACTTTGGCTTGGGGGCATTATAATCATTCAAACATCTCCATTAAAGGATGGGTGACCGGTGGCATATTAGGTACATTATTTGGTGTCTTAGCGGCTAACTCAATGATAGATATCAACCTCTTTACTGATCCTAGTTTAATAATGAAATTGGGTATTATTGCTGGTTTTGCGATTGTTGGCGCAGTAGTTATGGGCCCAATTATGAAATATCTATTTAACAGTCCTGAAATGCATATATGGCACCATTCTTATGAACTACCAAAAGATAGAAGAAATGGGATAAACTTTGGTATTACTCTTGCATTGTGGGATTATATATTTGGTACAGCTTACATACCTAATGAAGGTAGGGATATAAGATTGGGCTTTCCTGGTATAGAAGAGTTTCCTCACTCATTTGTAAAGCAGAATTTGAATGGATTTAAATAACGCTATTTTCGATTTCTAAAAGATCAACCTATATTCACACCAAGAAAAATGCAATAAATTATGGCCAAAAAGAAGGAAATAGGAATCAGAGCATTGTACTCTAAAGATCCTATTAAAGCGGATAAACTGGTTTGGGATAGGACTGTTGGCAAAAACAGGCGAGGATTTCTAAAAAAATCAAGCCTTATTGCCATGGGTGCCGTCTTAGGAGCTGATATGGTATTTGCTAATAATTTTCCTGGAGGCTTGATCCCTGTTGGCATTTTGGATAGTGAAAAAGACATCATTATTGAGGGTAAAAGTGCTGAGTTAACCATCTTAAATGATAGACCAATAAATGCTGAAACACCTCCGCATTTATTAAATGATGCCTTGACACCAAATGATTTGTTCTTTGTAAGAAACAATGGTATTCCACCAGAAAACATTAATATAAATAACTGGACATTGACCATTGAGGGAGAATCTGCTAAAACAAAGAAAACTTATACTCTTAAGGAGTTAAAAACGAAATTCAAACAATATACCTATAATTTAACTTTAGAATGTGGAGGAAATGGCCGAAAAGAATTTAACCCGCCAGCTAAAGGAAATCAATGGGGTCTTGGCGCAGTAGGTTGTGCTTCATGGACAGGTGTAAGATTAAAAGATGTATTAAATGATGCAGGTATTAAATCTGATGCTATATATGTAGGATATTATGGTCAAGACACCCACATCAGTGGTGATCGTTCTAAAACTGTTATTTCAAGAGGAGTGCCAATTGATAAAGCACTTGAAGACGAAAACTTGATCGCTTGGCAAATGAATGGAGAGGACATTCCTGTGATGAATGGTTATCCTCTTAGAGTGGTATTTGGCGGGTGGCCAGCATCTTGTTCTGGAAAGTGGCTTACGAAATTAGTTATCAGAAACAAAGTACACGATGGACCAAAGATGACTGGTCAATCTTACAGAGTGCCTTGTAAACCAGTAGCACCTGGGTCTAGTGTACCAGATGATGAGATGTGTGTCATCGAACAAATGCCAGTGAAGTCCCTAATCACATACCCGCAAACTGGAGCATCACTTAAATTATCGCAAGAACTACCTGTAAAAGGACATGCTTGGGCAGGTGATATAGATATCCGATCAGTAGAATGCTCTATAGATTTTGGTGCAACATGGCATAAGGCCAACTTGCAACCAGCTAAAAATAAAAATGCTTGGCAGAGATTTGAGACTAAATTCAAGTTCCCTCAAAGTGGATATTATGAGGTATGGGCAAAAGCAACTGATAATAATGGAATCTCGCAGCCGATGATATTGCCGGGCTGGAATCCTAGAGGATACCTTAATAATGCTTGTCATAGGATAGCAGTAAAAGTAGTTTAGAATGATCGAAAATCAAGACTACAAATCGGCCTTTTCTTTACTACTCAACAGTATTAAATTTTTAAGCATCATTGTCTTATTTGGGTCGCTCTTCCTTTTGATATACCTACCATATCAAAATTCTATTGATAGTGCAATTTCAGAAAGTCTGAGACCTATATCCGCAGAGGCCATCAAGGCATCAAAAGGGGACTTCACTTATGAAATTCCCGACAAAGTAGAAAATGGTATCCATGTAGCTACGGGAATGGTCTATGACGAAAACTTTCAAATATTAATAACCGTCTGTACTAGGTGTCATTCCTCTAAACTGATTACTCAAATGGCTGCTACTAGGGATGGATGGCAGGAAATGATCAGATGGATGCAAAAGACCCAAGGGCTAGAGCAATTGGGAG
>JBBKVK010000291.1:0-18850 GCA_037968395.1 Saprospiraceae bacterium
ACTAAACACATTGTTTTTATTTAAGAATTAAGGCAATTATTTTAGCATTTAAGTTGATAAAAAAACTTTATTCTTTTCTAAGTGTAAATTTTTGATTAATTTTATTCAAATATTTTGAAAATGAAAACCCTATATTCTCTTTTATTCCTGGTTACAACTTTTGTTTGTCAAGCACAATTGACACAAAAAAATCAATTTGGTATAAGAAATACTTATGAGAACCCTATATCAAAGGAAAAGTTAATTAACGCAACTTCATTAGCAAACCTAAAAGAAGGATATCCAATCTCATGGGTTACAGATTATGTTTCTTCTAAAATTACAGTAGAAATTGACGGTAAAGCTCAAATTGCGACTGGTAAGAATGAAATATTAACCAAACAGCAAAAGGAACTATTTAATGGTTTGGGAATTGGAGATGACTTACAAGTAGAAGTAAAATATTACATTGAAAACTCGGTGACCAATGAAAAAGTATTGAGAACTATGAACTTCAAAGCCTCAATAGTACCAGATTATGAGGCAGAGTTTGTAGGAGGAGAAGAAATGTTTAATAAATATATAGAAGAAAACATTTTGGCCTTAATCGGAAATAATAATGATATTCCGCTACCAACTCTCAATGCAAGCTTTACCATCGACGCTAAAGGGTTAGTATCAGGTGTCAAGTTAGAAATGCCAAGCGAAGATGAAGGAGTAGATCAAATTATTATTGAAGGTCTCAAAGCCATGCCTAACTGGAAACCAGCAGGAATAGTAAAAGGAAAGACTATTTCTCAAAAATTTATTTTCTTTATAGGTAATGCAGGGTGTTAATCTTCAAGGATAATTGCCTTTTCTTAAACCAAAACTCTATTCAGTATAGCACCTAAAATTATACTAATTTAAAACATAAAACATTTCAATGTTTTTCATAGTATTCTTTATTGGCATTTATTGGATAATCTAAGTGTTTATAACTAACTAACTTAAATATATTACAATGGTAGAATTAAGTACAAACTATTTAGCTATTATCGTTGCTGGTCTTATTCCAGCAATACTTGGCACCATATACTATGGTCCATTATTTGGAAAAGCCTGGAGAGATACTCTAGGCAAAACAGAAGAAGAGCTTAAGCCTAGTAATCCAGCTCTTGCATATGGAGGCTCAATCTTGTTGGCGATGTTTCTTTCAATGTCTCTTAATTTTTTGATCCAGCTAGTTCATAAAGATGTAAATGAAACAGGGGAGCTGTTTATCAACACCAATTCAACTTTTGGGCATGGTGCATTACATGGTGCATTAATAGGATTGTCTTTTTTAGTTCCTGTAATAGTATCTCTAGGTATATTCCATAAATTAAATTGGAAAACGAACTTATTTAACGCAATATTTTGGACACTATGCCTTGCTATTATGGGCGGTATTTTAGATATGTGGAAATAATAAAATTCAATGTAAATGATGTATTAAATTGATGTGCACCATTTATATTATTTAGTATGACATAAGTCAAACAGTGGTTGACTCCCATTGATTTTATTAAACTTAATGTTTTTTACAATTCCAGTAGACTATAAACGCCAGTTGTTAATCCAATAAATGAATTTTCACACTTCGGTATTTAACCATTTAATAATAGACCAGATACCTTAGTCTATTTGGCAAACAAACTAATTATTTTATATCTTTTCGAACAAAACCTACTCAAGTTAAGTAACATGATTGTATTTAATACTCATTGACACAATTGTCACTGCTTTTTAACAATTTAAACTAACAAACATGAATACTAACAATTTTAATACAAATGCATATTTAGTAGTCGTATTGGGGCTATTATTTATTTCAATAACGTCATGTAAAAATGATGGAACTTCTACGGCAGCACAAGAGGTAGAAGAGACTGCTCAATTAGTAGAAGATAACGCTGAGGAGGCAGTTAAAGACTTAAAATCTGCTGGTAAGGAATTGATTAATGATGCAAAAGAAAATATGAGGGTCGTTTATAACTTAACAGAAGTTGATACACCTCCGCTTTTTGATAAAGCATGTGGAGATAAAAAGGAACCTCGTAAATGCTCAGATGACAAATTACTTGATTTTATAAAAGACAATGCAAAGTTTCCAAAAAGAGCAAAAAACAATGCTACAAGTCTAGAACAAGTAGTCGTTGTAATTGAAAAAGATGGAAGTATTTCAAGTACCAAGTATGTTGCCAGTGGAAACAAAGAAACTTGTGAGGGTTGCCAGCAAGCAGCTGCTGATGTAGTTGGCATGATGAAAAGTTGGATACCTGCTACAAAAAATGGTAGCCCTGTAGCTGTAAGCTATACAATTCCAATTAAATTTGGAAGATAAAATTAAAAAACATTTTATGAAAAATGCCTAGATATCTTCAAATGTCTAGGCATTTTTTATTGAGAAAGATAGTATTTAGACTAATAGACTCACCACCAAACTCAATGCTTCAGCTTGATAACTGTTCACCACAGAAGTATCTAATTCGACCCCTTTCATCTTAGACCTCAATGTAGCTCCATGAATAAGTAACACTGGGTAAGGGGCATTTTGAATGATGCCTTCAATTTTAAAAGAAACAGGTCCACCAGCAAATTTACCTTTCTTGCCACGTTCTTTGATTGCGATATGGTCGAATTTCATCTTACCGAAGAATGCATAAATGTCTTGAGTAAACATTTGCACATCTGCTTGATTATCAGAATTTTTTAAACTTATTTTTTTCATATCTTTCGCTATCAAATTATACCCTGAACTGGTAGTCTCTATACTGACAATAATAGCGTCATTTCCTTTTAATTCAATTCCACAGTATTTCATGATGATGATTTTATGAATTGTAAATATAGGGAATTCGGCTAGTCTTAATTGATTTTATATCAATCTGAAGCTTCATATAAAAAGAAAAGTACATTAACTAGTTAAACACTTTTTTTACAAATTAGGGAGGTAAAAAACCATTAAACCCGTTACAAAAGATGTAATTTCGACTTCTATATAATCATTAATAACCATGAGGAAACTTATTTTAACAACTTTGATATTGACACCATTATTTGTGTCTTCTCAAGCATACGATGACTACATTGGGTCTGGACACAACAAGGGGATTACCGTTACTACTTCTAGCGATTTAACTAAGCCCTATTGGTCTAAAACTGCCTCGGGCGACCAAACATTAAATGGAAGTGGCCTCGAAGGGAAATTAGCGGAAATGTCAAGGCTTCTACATCAAGCTACTCTTGGCTTTAACGAAGAAGAACTCTCCGCTGCCATACAATTAACACCGGAAGAATGGGTCGATCAACAACTTGTTTTGCCCGCTTCGCCCTATATGAGTAAGGCGTATGACATTCAAAACATGGTCAATCAACAGTTGCTCGAAGAAGGAAGGGATTCTAGTGAAATAGGTACAACATTAAGTTGGGTCCAATTTAGATATGCTTGGTGGCAAAATGCATTAGATGGGCAAGATCAGTTGCGACAAAAAATGGCGTATGCTTTGAGTCAAACCTTGGTTATTTCCGATGAAACCGATTTGCAAGGACATGGCGATGGTTTATGTGGTTATTACGATGTGTTGATGGAGCATGCCTTTGGAAATTATAGAGATTTGTTATACGATGTTACACTTCACCCTTCCATGGGATTTTACTTGAGTCACCTGAATAACCCGAAAGAAGACTTGGAAGAAAACATTCACCCTGACCAAAACTATGCAAGGGAAATTATGCAATTGTTTAGCATTGGATTGTTAGAACTCAACTTGGACGGTTCATATAAACTAGATAACCAGGGCAATACGATTCCTACATATACAAACACTCATATTGAAGAGCTTTCAAAAGTTTTTACTGGTTTATCCATTGGGGAAACTTATGACTCAACCGATAATTTATACTTTGGTAGATACCTTTATGGATCAAAAATGCATGTACCCATGATTATGTACGAAGAATGGCATCAACAAGGCGAGAAAAACCTTTTAAATGGGTTGGTCATTCCTGATGGCCAAACTGGTCTAGAGGATATTAATGATGCCATCGATATGTTGTTTAATCATCCGAATGTTGGCCCTTTTATTGGTCGCCAACTTATTCAACGATTTGTTACTTCCAATCCTAGCTCTCAGTATATTGAACGAGTGGCTACTGTTTTTAACAATGACGGAAATGGAGTACGTGGTAATATGGCAGCCGTGATAAAAGCCATTTTACTCGATGAAGAAGCTAGATCTTGTGCCTCTATCTCAAATGATTTTCATGGTAAAATGGTCGAACCTGTGGAACGAAAAGTACATTTTATAAAATCAATTGGATATGATACACCGAGTGGCATTTACTTAAACCATGCTTATGGCATAGATCGAGATTTATTTCAACATCCTTTGAGTGCTCCTAGTGTTTTTAACTTTTACACTCCTGACTATAGTCCTTCTGGTTCCATTAGTGACAATGGTCTAGTCGCACCGGAGTTTCAAATAATAAATACCCTTACAGTAATTGATTATCCAAATTTTGTTCATGGATGGACGTTTTATTCCAATAGCAATGACCAATGGGAGTCAGATTATTTTCGGTGTTCTACTTCTGCATTAGGACTGTTAGAGCCCGCATTTGATAATGAAGTTTTGCTCAATAAAATAGATTTATTATTCTGTAATGGGAATATGTCAGATGAAACCAGAACCATCATAAGAGACGCCATCAAAGAATACCCTGTAACCTTAGGCGGGATTAATGAAAGAATAAACCAAGCTTTATACTTGACTATGATTAGCCCTGATTATATAATTTTAAAATAGACAGACGATGAGCATATACGATGTAAAAAGAAGAGAGTTTTTAAAAATGGCAGGTTTGGTCGGTGCAGGTTTATCTACAGGTCAGTCAAGTCTATTTAACCTAAAAAACCTTGGTGCATTAGCAGGAATAAATGCTGCCAAAGGCGATGATTATAAAGCACTCGTCTGTGTATATTTAGGTGGAGGAGCAGATTCATATAATATGCTTGTGCCGAGAAGTGTATCAGAATATAATGTGTATCAGGCTACCAGATCCAATTTAGCCTTAAACTTAAGTGATCTTCTACCAATAAACCCCATGAACAATGGAGGAATTGATTTTGGCCTTCACCCTATGATGACAGGGGTTCAATCCCTATTTAATGATGGAAAAGCTTGTGTACTAGCTAATGTAGGCACCCTGGTAGATTATATATCGAAAGATGAGTATTACAATGAATTAAAACCCGTACCTCTTGGACTTTTTTCCCATTCTGATCAAACAAATCAATGGCAAACTGCTTCACCAGGTGAGCGACTTATAAAAGGATGGGCGGGAAGAATATCAGATATGATTCATGATGTAAACGACAATGATCTTATATCAATGAACATGTCTTTCAATGGCACCAATACCTTCCAAAGTAGTAACTTGAATGTAGAATATAGCATCAACAACAATGGGGCTATTACTCTAAATGGTTACGGTGACATGTATGGTCAGGGAATTCAAAAAACGATAGCCATTGACAAAATGCTCAGCAGGTCTTATACCGATCCTTTAAAAGAAACATACACTAAGAATTTTAAAACAGCCTTGGATTCCAACTTGTTTTTTAATGAAAAAATATCGGAAGTTCCTGAATTTAGTACACAATTTTCAGAGTCTTATATGTCTGGAAACATGTCAATGATCGCAAAAATAATAGCAGCCAGAGAAGAATTGGGTTTCAAACGACAAATTTTTTATTTAGATGTAGGCAATTGGGATAATCATGATAATTTGACAAATGACCTTTCCTATAATCTTATGTCGGTTGATAATGCTTTGACTGAATTTAACAACGTACTTAAGGAAATGGGACTGGAAGACTGTGTGGTGACATTCACCATGTCAGAATTTGGCAGAACACTCACCTCCAACGGCAATGGCACCGACCATGCTTGGGGCGGTAATGCTTTTGTAATGGGTGGGCCTGTGAGAGGAAATCGGATCTTTGGAGAATTTCCTGACCTAGCCCTTCAAAGCCCATTAGACATAGGAGGTGGTGTGATAATACCTACTACACCCAATGATTTGTACTTTGCAGAATTAGCCATATGGCTAGGAGTTCCGCAAGGAGAATTGCACACCATTTTCCCCAATTTAGGCAACTTTTATGCACAAGGAAGCACCAATGCTCCACTTGGATTTCTAAACCTCTAATACTATAGAAATGAAGAAGATATTTACACTAACCATACTCATATTTATAGTCTCATCTACCATTTTTGCACAATGCAACATGGATCGGCACAACACCACTTGGTATGATGGCTGGACGTCTTGCACAGCAACTTTGTCACCAAATAGTACGAGAGGTGAAAGCCATTGGATTATGTACAACCTAGGCTACAAATATCAATTAAAATCATCGTATTGGTGGAATCATAACGAATTGGACCATCTTGACAATGGAGCAAAAACAATTGTAGTAGATGTTTCTGACGATGGAATGATTTGGAATGAGTGGGGCACTTTTGAGCTACAACAAGCATCAGGAACCAACATCTACGAAGGCTCAGAAGGACCAGATTTCAGTGGCATAGAAGCACAATACCTTCTGTTTACTGTCCTAAATAATTACGGTGGAGCTTGCTATGGTATTGGTGAAGTAAAAATAGACGTAGATTTCATTTCTTCTACCACAATAGCAGATGCCGACCCTAAATACTTAGATATAAACGCCTTTCCAAACCCATTCAAAGATCAAATAACCATTGCTCCTTCTTCCAGTTTAGGAAATGACTACAGCATCACAATCGAAGACTTACTAGGTAAAACAGTAGCCACCCTACCCTCATCGAGCACCAAGAATGCACAGATTACTTTTGATGGCAGCAGTTTAAGATCTGGAGTTTATTTCGTGGTTCTTTCAAAAGAAGGAAAAACGGTAAGGAAAAAGATATTGAAGGTGGAGTAAGGGATACAAATTAGGTGAATTTTTATGAAAAGTAGGGGTTATCCAAAAACCTGCATCTTATGTTTAAACTCTATATTATGAGACTCATTTTCCTTTTCATATTTCTACTCGGCTGTATAAATTCAAACGCTCAATTACAATCCATATCTGGCAAAGTTATAGAGCAGGATACGAAAGAGCCAATCCTTTTTGGCACTGTAGCAATCTACAAAAATGGTGTTTTAATAAAAGGAACGGATACTGATTTTGATGGAAATTATTTCCTTACAAATTTAGAGCCTGGAGTATATTCTTTAGAAGCTAGATTCTTAGGAATGAAAGATAAAGTGATCTCTAATGTGATAGTAACTGAGCAAAATTTGGTTCTAAATTTTGAGTTAAAAAATAGTTCATATTTAAGTCGTGAATTTTCATGCGGGATCCCACCTATGAGGCTTTTCAATTTACACGATACTTCTTCTGGTCAAACATTTACACCATCAAATGGCTTTTTACAGCCTAATATACTACGTTGGTAATTTTTGACCAATAAGTACTTCACTCCATTTAATTTTATCCCATTTTTATCAAAATCTGTGCTAATAATGTCATTTTTAGTACTTATTACATAAGTTCTATCTTAGAATTGAAGGGTAAAGGCTACTTTAGATTAGTTTTGCAGCCTAAAATGATACTTTATTATGAGATTAGGCATATTATCTTTCTTTTTGATGTTTTACGGAATTCTCCACAGCCAAACATCTATTCGTAGCATCTTAAATGAAAATAATAAAATAGGTGTAACATACCAAGACTATAGAGTCAGTAACCAACATACTTCTAATGTGTCAGGAGTTGAACACATCTACCTTCAGCAACAATATAAGGGTTTAGATATTTACCAACACACTTTGAGCCTACACATAGATCCAAAAGGAGCGTTTTTTAAAATGCATGATCAATATTATAAATCCATTGAAAAGTCTACTATTTCAGAAGGCTTTACTTTAAGTCCAATACAAAGCTTAAATCAATTTTTACAAAGAATTAATATTGTTGAGGTTAATGATAAAATGGTTTCCAAGGGAGATTCCGAAGGTTTTGAAGTTTACGATAACCCTTTGGATAAATCTGATGATATCAGAATCAAAAAAGTACTGTTTGCTAAAGATAATCTAACACTTGTAGCTGCCTACCAAATAGAAATCTATACCAATCCTGATCTTTGGGAAGCAGTTGTAGATGCTAAATCTGGAGAAATTTTAAGTCAAGAAAACCTTACATTAACTTGCTTTCATTTCGATTCACCAGAAGAGAAAAAAGGATGCACCCAGCACCACGAGCAAGCATTAAGCACCAAATCTGAATTAACAATGGTACCCAATAGCTACAATGTATTTCCTCTTGGAGTGGAAAGTCCAATCCATGGGCCAAGGTCTATCGAGGTAAACCCTTCTGACAACGTAGCCTCTCCTTTTGGCTGGCATGATGACAATGGTGTAATAGGGGCAGAATACACTTCCTCAAAAGGAAATAACGTAGAAGCCAAAGACGATATCGATAATAATAATGAAACAGTACCTGGGCAAATGGCACAAGGCGGAACTTCACTAATGTTTGACTTCCCTTATGATGGGACAGCGACACCAACTACAAATTTAGATGCCGCTATTACAAACCTATTTTATTGGAACAATATGATGCATGATGTCTGGTATCACCATGGATTTGATGAAGCATCAGGCAACTTCCAAGAATTAAATTATTCTGGATTAGGACTAGGCAGTGATTATGTCAATGCAGATGCTTTAGATGGCGGTGGGACCAACAATGCTAATTTTAGTACGCCTTCTGATGGTGGAAACCCTAGAATGCAGATGTATGTTTGGAATGGGGCAGCTAGTTCAAATACATTTACCGTTAATACACCTTCTAATATTGCAGGAGTAAAAACTAGTGCAACTGCCAGTTTCGGACCGACGTCCTACAATTTATCTGGTAATGTAGCAGTAACAGATCCCATTTTGGCTTGCACCGCTATAAATAACCCAACTGTGCTAAATGGCAAGATTGCTATCATCAATAGAGGGACTTGCCAATTTAGCGAAAAGGCCTATGCAGCACAACAAGTTGGCGCCATTGGAGTTATTATTTGCCAAAATACAAGTGGTAACCCTACATCAATGTCTGGTGGAAATAATGCCAGTTTGGTGACCATACCTGTGATGATGATAAGTATGCAAGATTGTGATTCTTTAAAAATATATTCATCTACGGCATCAGTAACCATGTTTAATAGTGGCTCTAATCAAACTGATAGTGATTTCGACAATGGCGTAATTTGTCATGAATATGGACATGGTATATCCAATAGGCTAACTGGAGGTGCAGGCAATGCTTCGTGCCTAGGCAATCAAGAGCAGATGGGAGAAGGCTGGAGTGATTGGTTCGGCTTGATGTTAACTTTAAATATTGGTGATCTAGGAACAGATGGTCGAGGAATTGGAAATTACCTGACAACAGGAGACCCAAATGGCGGTGGAATCCGAGCTTTTAGATATTCTACAGATTTATCGATTAATCCACATACATATAATAGTATTCAGGCTACAAATGTAAGTGTACCTCATGGAGTTGGAAGTGTCTGGTGTGCTATGTTATGGGAAGTCACATGGTCATTTATAGACTTATATGGTCTTGATGAGGATTATTCTTATGGCACTGGTGGTAATAATAAAGCCATGTCTTTAATCATGGAGGGTATGAAACTGCAGCCTTGCAGACCAGGTTTTATAGATGGTAGAGATGCTATTTTGGATGCTGATCGTTTACTGTTTGGCGGAGCTCATCAATGTTTGATTTGGGAAGCATTTGCAAAAAGAGGTCTAGGGTACAGTGCCTTGCAAGGTTCATCTGATAGTAAGACAGATGGTATAGAGGCTTTTGATTTGCCTCCATTGTGTGATCAGATGCATCTAAAGATACAATCAACTAATTATTTTATCAGCCCAGGAGATACCATTGCATATCAATTTTCAATAGAGAACAAAAGTGATGGACAATTGACTCAAGTGCTATTAAAAAGTGATTTGCCCATAGAGTTAGTAAATGAAACCGCTTCAAATGGTGGTACTATTTCATCAAATATTTTGAAATATCCTTTTACAACTATTGCCATAGGAGATACACTATTTAGATACTTTTATGCAGATTTGGATCCGAACATCAATGTATATCTTGATACTATTTTAGATAGTGTAGAGTCAGTATCTCCTTTTGTGAGTTCTACGACCAATCATATTGTAGGAGGCTGGGATGTTGCATCTTCTGACCCACACAATGGTTCTTCTCACTGGTATGCTGAAACAGAAGGCACACCTGTTGAAAAATATTTGACACTTGATAATCCTTTTATTGGAGGGAGACATACAACTATGAAGTTCTGGCATAGTTATGATACTGAAGTAAATTGGGATGGTGGAAATGTGTATGTCAGTACTGATAGCATGAAAACATGGCAAGATTTAGGACCAAATATGGTTGTAAATGGGTACAATGGTAGAAAAAACAATAAGATTACTGAACCTTCATTTAGCGGTAATAGTGGAGGGTATATTCAAACCACTATTGATCTTACTTCATTCAAAGGCAATACATGTTTTATACGCTTTACGCTTATGAGTGATGACGGTTCAAGTGTAGATGGATGGTATATAGATGATATAGAAATATTAAATACTGCCAAATCATTTACATTGGAAGCTGAAGTGACCACAGATGAGGGGTTCACAACTATTACTCGCCAATATCCGCCTACTCAGATTGTAAAATGTATAGATGTGTATTCAAGTTTTGACAATGGGCAAGGCACGTTAAGAAGAGCAGTGACTTGTAGTGTATCTGGTGACACGATTCATATTTTACCGATATTAGAATCTGATAGTTTGCTGACAAATACAACTGCAATCTTACTAGATCATGACTTAATGATTACTTCTTTAGATTCTATAGTAATGGATATTTACAATACTACGGGTGCTCAACAATTTATCATCGAAGCAAATGCCGAAATTATTTTGGATTATCTTAATATTGACCACCTTGGTCAATCCACTCTACCAACTATAGAAAACAATGGGACTCTAAATTTGAAAAATGTCAAGATCACAGGAAATAATAACAGCTCAGCTATAGAAATACTTAACAAAGGTGTAATGACTATTATAAAAAATGCTGAGGTAAAAAAGGAATAGAACCATACAAAGTCGGATAACTTGAAATCCATGAGCACATGATGACATTGAACTAAAAACGGATCATTTTGGATCCTGAATTGGAGTATAAAAACATGGCTGTTATACAAAAATTAGTTAATAATTGAGCTAAAAGACAGTCACCCTTTAAGTCATGATTTTCCATGTTTTAGAGCACACATACGGGTTTTCTTCTTAGATCACACCTCTTTAGGGTTAACATTTGAATCAATTTATGACTTTTTACGACCCAATTCATCTAACTAGGCAGTACCTGTGATACAAAACGCTAATTAGCAGTGACTATATAATTAGCCATATAATTAATCCTACGCAAGTCATTTTTTCGTAAGGCCAACTTGAGTGTGTATAGATTTTGCATAGCTACCGATTCATCCGCAAATATTAGTACTTCTAGGTTTTCTTTATCCTCTATCGTAAGATTGGCAGATATTTGCTCCATAACTTGATTTACCTTGTCAATAGGAGTTCTGACACCCTGCACTATGACATTTACGCCGTCTTCTGGTAAGAAAATACGGAGTTCGTTGTCAATTTTTACCTCACTTACATCAGTAATTTTAGGTATAATTATTTTTTGAGGCATATCATTTTTTCTCATCACAGTAGCAACCATAAAGAAAAACAATAGCATAAACACTATGTCAGGAAGTGAAGCTGTAGAGATTTCTGAGTTTGTTCTTGTTTTCTTTTTTGTAAATTTCATTGCATAAGCTTTAAGTTGTTTGTAATACTATACCTTCTATTTACCTAAATGTAAGGTTCTGCCTCAGATATTTTTATTGGCAGCCTTTTGATTATCATATTTCGATCCTTAATGGATAAGGCCTCAAAGTCTTGATTATAGAGTTTCTGAGACAATTGACTACGCATATCTTCATAAGCTTTTTTTATAGAGCCATAAACAGATATATAGGCTTTGTAAGATGTCTTTTGGTCGTGCTGAAGAGAAATTACTGCCTTTTCTGAAAAATTGTTTCCTTTATTTGGGTCTTGGATAAACTTTCTAATTTCTAGCTGAACTAAATTTATTGGCGTAACTATGCCCTCGAGCATTACTTCGTCTTTCATATTAATCTTAATGTTTAGCACTTGGTTATCAGGCATTTTTCCTGGAGGACCTTCGTAATGAGGCGGAAGAGTTGCTTTTACCCCTTTCTCATTCATAAATGTAGTGGCAACGAGAAAGAATATCAAAAGTAAAAAAGCAATATCTGCCATTCCACTAGCATTTAATTTTGTTTTAAGCCGTCTGGACATAATCAATAGGTTTGTTATAATAAAGATGCAGATTGGAGATTTATAGTTGGGTATTGCTAGAATTGAGTCAGAAAATTACATTTATAATGAGTTTAAGGAGCTGGAGTTGGTAAATATTTCTATTATAGAATTTTGAGTTAAGGCACCTAAATATTTAAAGATATTTAACCGTTGTTGTCTTTATACTTATTCAATGCTTAGTTGTGTTTTAACCTGATTTCATGGTTGGAAAGAGTATTAAAAAATTTAGTTAGTATTGGTGTTTGTTTTAAAGATAAAAGAGTTACCTTTGCACTTCTTTTTAAGAATTTTTAAAATAAAATTACAGCATGGCATTAATTGGAAAAATAAGACAGAATTTCTGGTTAGTTTTAATAGTTCTTGGGTTGGCTTTGGCTTCCTTTGTAATTATGGATATAATGGGATCTCGAAATGCAGGTGGAATGTTTAACCAAACTACCGTTGGGGAAGTTGGAGATGAAAAAATTGATTATACTGAATTTTCAAAAGTAGAAAATGCTTTGTTTTCAGGTAATTCGGATATTTATGCAAGAAGAAATTCTGTTTGGAATTATCTTGTAGAAAAATCATTGGTTAATAAGACAGTAGCTGCTTTAGGATTAGGAGTTAGTCAAGAAGAATTAATGGATTTGCAATTTGGTACAAACCTATCACCTGTTATCCAAAATAACTTTAGAGACCAACAGACTGGAGCTGTCGATAGACAACAACTTCTTCAAATAAAGCAAGCAATTGAAAATAATCAAGAGCTTAACCAACAGTTTAGAGACTATTGGGCTCATCAAGAAGTTCAAATCATTAAAACAGCAAATCAAGAAAAGATAAATAACCTTGTATCAAAAGCTGTTTATACTCCTTCATGGATGGCTGAATTGACAAATAACTTTAATACAGAAACTGCTACTTTTGAATATGTAAAAGTGCCGTTTGATAAGGTAGCTGATGCAGATATTACATTAACGGATGCAGACTATCAAGCTTATTTGGATCTTAATCAAGCTAAATATTTTAAATCTGAAGAAACAAGGTTAATTGATTATGTGGTTTTTGATGTTTTTCCAACTAAGGAGGACTCAATGTTAATTAAAACTAAAGTTGAATCATTAATGGAGGGTTTTAGAACCACTAAAAACGATTCGACTTTTGCGGCTAACAATAATGGAGGATATTCTTTTGTATACTCAAAGCCAGATGATATGAGTGGTGTTATTAAAGATAACATTCAGTCTCTAGGGTCAGGTGATTTATATGGACCGTATGTAGAAAATGGATATTACCAAGTTGCTAAGGTTGTTGATAAGAGAGTAATTGCTGATTCTGTAAAGGCAAGACACATATTAAGGTCAGTAACTAACAATGATCCTACTCAAAGAGCTGCTGCAAATGCAACTATTGATAGTATTATGAATGTAATGGCTACAAGAGGTGGTCAATTTGACTCATTAGCAATCAAGTTTAGCCAGGACCCAGGGTCTGGGTTTAAAGGAGGCGATCTAGGTACTTTTGGACAAGGTGCAATGGTTGGACCATTTAACAATGCATGTTTTGTTGATAGCAAAGAAGGAGGCCTATATAAAGTTTCTACTCAGTTTGGTGTTCACTTAATTCAAGTCCAAAAGATAATATATAACGATAGAGATCCTAAATATAAAATGGCTGTTATCGGTAGCGCTATTGTTCCATCTGAAGCTACACAAAATATACTTAATGATAAGGCGTCAGAATTAATGCGTACTAATAGAACAATCGAGAGTCTTAGAAAAGCTGTAGAGGCTTCTTCTGACTTCACATTAAAGACAAGTAAGCCATTAATGAAAAATGATTTTGTTTTTGGCGACTTAGGTAGTGGTGAAGAATCTAGAGCAATCGTTAAATGGGCATATGAAGCTGCACCTGGAGAAGTTTCTCCTGCGATTTACACATATACAGATAAAGTAAATTACTTTAATAGTAATTATGTTGTAGCGGGTGTTAAATCTATCCAGAAGCCAGGTAAGATGAGTATAGAAGAAGCAAAGGCAAGCATTAGTGATGTAGTGAAAAACTATAAAAAAGGTGAATCTATTTCTTCAAAAATCACTGGAACAGATCTAAGCTCTATTGCAGCACAATTTGGTACAGTAGTAGATACTGCTAGAAATGTATCATTTAATGGAGGATTTATACCAAACAGTGGTGCTGAACCAAAAGTAGTTGCAAAATTATTTAAAGGTAATCAAGGTGATATAGTTGGTCCGGTAACTGGCAACACAGGTGTCTATATTGCAAAGATGTTATCTAAAACTCCATCTTTAGCAGCAACGAATATTCCTCAAGTAAAGAAATCAGTTAATAGTACTTCCAGAAGTCAAGTATCATTTAGATTGTGGGAAGCTGTTAAGAAGAAAGCAAATCCAAGCGACAATAGGTCAAAATTCTTTTAGGTAACACCCTAAATAAAAAATATACCATAAGGCAACAGATCTAACATCTGTTGCCTTATTTCTTTTTAGTATTTTGAGTAACGAGATCTATCTGGAAAAGATGTCTGTATTTTGATTTGTTTAGGTAAATATGTAATTGAATCCGCTTTACCAGCCTTACAATACTTAGGAAGTATGGGATTAACTTTTACTCAGATGGGGAGCTCTAAATCATCTGCAAAATAAGCCACTTCAATCGCTTTTCTTCTTTACCATAGTGTAAACTATGGTAAAGACAGTAAAATTGCTTATTTAGCTGCTTGACAACGTCCTATTCCATCCTACAGGTTGAACAACGGGCATCGAGACTATGATAAATTAAATTTAGAAAAAATTATTAACTGCTACCTATTTTGCTCCTCAAAACACTTCTACATTATTAATTCAATATAGAATACAGTAAGCACTTTTGTTGTGGAAAGTTACTTATTCGATATAGTACTAAGTTAATCTTGTTCAAATACTCGAAGTTATTGGTCAACCTTATTTACTGGTTTGAATATTTGTAATGGTCCATTGTTATTCGCAACTACAATTAAATAGTCATCTTTTCTATTGATAATATTGATATGCTTACAGTTCTTATTAGCAAAGAACCCTGATTCGACGGGGTTAAGGCTTTTAAACTGTCCATTGCCTTTACCAATTAATATCTGACCAGTACCAGCGTCGTATCTTGGCGTTTCTACTTCAGTCTCAAATATATTTCCAGCTACTATTAAATCAATAATTTTATCATTGTTAATATCTTTAGCAATTATAGAATTTATTGGTGCCTTCTGCACCTCCATTGGGAGGTCAATAGCTGTAAAGCCCTTTGCTCCATTGTTAATAAATACTTTTGAAGCAAAATCGGTAACTGTTAAAGTAAGAGCATTTTTCACGCCATCATTGCCAATAATATCTTCAACACTTGCATTGGCAAAGTCATTATAGCTCTTAAACTTGTCTTTGATGTAAGGTAGTTGATCTGAAGAACACTGTCTTCCTCTAGTTGGCACAAGGTGGCCTTTATATTCTTTACTTAAGATAATATCACATGACCCGTTCTTATCAAAATCATTTGAAAACACTTTGAATGGTTTGTCAATGCTTGCTTTGAACTTTGAGTTTAAACCTAAATTTCCGCACACTAAATCAAGGTCTCCGTCTGAGTCGATATCTGTTGATATGACACTTGACCACCAACCTTTGTAATCCGTAAATCCTAGCTGGTCAGAAACTTCCGTAAAATTTGTTCCATTATTATTGAATAGTCTTGGATTCATCCATTCACCTACAACAATTAAATCTGGATCTCCATCTTGGTCGTAATCAAACCACTCACAATCTGTAACTAAACCTAATGCCTCAGTTCCGGTTTGAAGTAATTGTATATTGTTGACATATTTAAAATTATCAAACTTTAATAGTAAAGAAGGTGAAGCATAAGGGTATCTTCCTGGAATAGCTTTACCTCCAACAAAAAGATCTAAGTCGCCATCATTGTCAAAATCTGCGGCTTTCACACAAGAGCCAGAAACAGGAATTTCTTGAAGACCCTCTTTTACTTTTAAAAATTTGCCTTTTCCCATATTTATATATAGCCTATCATATAGTAAAGGTGAGTTTGGATCAAATTCGCTTCCTCCGCTTACAACATATAAGTCATTATCTCCATCTCCATCAGCATCATAGAGTATTGCTGCAACATCTTCCATATCTTTGTCAAGGGCCCACGTTTGATTAGTATAGTCACAAACAAAGGTACCCTTATCTGTTTGTGTATATATTAAGCCTGAAGACCCTGCTGCCCCTCCTATAAATAAATCTTCAAGTCCATCTCCATTGACATCCCCCACAGCCAGAGCTGGTCCAAGATTAGATTGTTTTTGCGGGAGCAAAACTTGTTTTTTGAAATCATCATATTCATTTTCTATATGTAAGTAGTCAAGTCCAATTATTTTTGGGTCTTCGAGAGTAAAGAGACTATTTGTAATAATTGGAGAATACTTTTCAAGATTGTTTTTATCGTATTTAACAACTAAAAGTTGATTTGCTTTGATGTTTTTTATAGTTTGGATTTTTCTATTAGGCCAGATTATTTCAATCTTATCTACTTTAGAAGAATTTCCTAATCCAAAATGTAATATATCGTCTACTGCCGATAAATACCCCCTAGTGTTAATTTTTTCTACAACTTGAATCTTATCACCTATATAAATTTTGACTAGAGAATTTGATGTAGGTGTTTCTGATTCAAGCTTTATTTTTAAGTAATTATTTAGCGACTTATCGGATGTAGTGTTTTTATAAATAAATGCATCCATCTGCACATTATTTACTACTAGGTCTAAATCACCATCATTGTCTAAATCTGCATAGGAAGCCCCATTAGAAAAGGACTCTTGATTAGTTCCCCAGATATCTTCCATTTGATCAAAATGCAAATTGCCGTTGTTTTTATAGAGTTTATTTGACAATTTTATAGAAGGCATCATGTCATAAAACTTTTGTCTTTCCTCAAAAGGGACAACACCCTTATTTTTTTTTCTAGACTTTTCCATTGCTATTCTAAAATCATTGTCTCGTGCATATTTCTTATAACCATTAGTAACGTAATAATCTTTAATTCCATCGTTATCGAAATCAGCTATAAGTGACGCCCAGCTCCAATCGGATCTCGCTATTCCCGCCATATTTGCTATATTACTAAAAGTATTATTTCCATTATTTAATTGAAATGCATTAAACATATATTGGTAATGGTATTTTCGAAAATTTATATAATACCAAAATAGTTCAGTTGACATACCAGCCATTAATGTTTTATCCCTAATATGATCATCTGCTGCCATATCTACTACACCTATATCTAAGAGGCCATCATTATTTATGTCAGCTATGTCAATCCCCATACTATAAAAGGAGATTTGATTCGTGTATTCCTTAATGCTTTCTGTAAAGGTGCCGTCTTTGTTATTAATATATAAGTAGTCAGGAACTGAAAAGTCATTGGCTACGTAAACATCTGGATATCCATCTTGGTTAATATCACTAGAAAGTACACCTAAACCAAAACTCCAAGCAAGCATTCCTGCCTCTTTAGTTACTTTTGTAAATTTGCCATTGTCATTTCTATAGAGATTACTAGAAGCTCTTTCAAGCTTTTTTATGTCCTTTAATTCATCAAAGACTATAGAATGTCCTATTGAAACATAAATAGACTCATTTAAAACAAAGCAGTCCAAATCGCCATCTAAATCATAATCAAAAAATGTGGCCTGTGTACTTATGTTTGTGTCATCTAAACCATATTCTTTTGCTTTTTCTGTAAAAGTCAAATCCCCGTTGTTAATATATAAGAGATTGGCTTTATCACTCCAAGGAGAAGTGTTTGGACCAGATTGACAAACATAAATATCTTGGAATCCATCATTATTGATGTCAACTGTTGTAACACCCGTTGACCACTTTTTGCCAAAATTTACATTTGCAGTTGCTGTAATGTCTTTAAACTTTAGATTGCCTTCATTAATAAACAATTTGTTTTGTTCTTCATTTGAGACAAAAAAGATATCAAGCAAACCGTCATTATTGAAATCTGTAGTTGCTACGCCAGCTCCGTTATAATAAAATTCAAAAGACAAAACATTTTTAGACTCATCTTTTACATCGTCATTAAGATTGTTACTAAATGTTACCCCAGTTTCCTCCGAGGATAGTAGTTCAAAGATTTGCTGTGAATTTTCATCTATTGAAAGAGATGATTCAGTTCTTTCTTGATTACATCCTATTAAAATAAATGTAAGTGCCAAGATTTCAATTAGTAATATAGTTTTTATTTTAAGCATATGATAGTCAACAGATTATTTGTGTAAAAATAATAATTTGCTGCTAGTTTC